>CAZQLG010000061.1:0-11261 GCA_964594105.1 uncultured Desulfococcus sp.
TCTATTCTCCATGATCTGCTCATGACTTTTCCTTAATTCATTTTTTTTGACGCGTCAATATAATTCACAATTCAAGATGTGACATCAATTCCCTTTCTCGAAGATTCCCGCCCCTGTCTTCGCGGGAATCGGAAATAAAGGTATCAGCTAAATACAAAATTGAAAAATAAATCCACTCATGATAGATATATTTTAATTTGATTTTTTAACTGCTCTTGAGGAAAAATAATGGACCTATCAAAAGAACAACTTTTGGAGACGCTTGCGCAAATAGCTCCCAACCGGTACCTCCAGTCCCTGCTGATCATCATCCTGTTTTTCAGCCTGGCAAAAATCCTGGATGTGATTATCCGGCGCGTCATCAAGAAATGGATTCAAAATACAAAAATCACCATAGATGACCTGGTTCTTGATATATTTCACAAGCCCGTGTTTATCAGTATCATTCTCCTGGGACTTGCCATAGCCACGGAACGACTGGCGTTCCATACCACCGTTACTGTATTCACCATCGGCGGGCTGAAAACCGTTGCCATATTTCTCTGGGCAATTGCTGCGGCTAAATTTGCGCAATTGCTGCTCAGCCTGGTCAGCCGGGATGACAGCCGGTTGATTTTTATTCAGGACCGGACATTGCCACTGTTTAACAATCTGTTAATTATCATTGTGGTGGCCCTAAGCATTTATTTTATCTTTCTGGCCTGGAACATCGATGTCACCGCCTGGATGGCATCTGCCGGGATACTTGGCCTGGCAATTTCTTTTGCTGCCAAGGACACCCTGGCCAACCTGTTTTCAGGGGTGTTTATCGTGGCAGACGCGCCCTATCAACTCGGTGATTTTATTGTTCTCGATTCCGGCGAACGCGGCGAAGTGACAACTATAGGCATCCGCAGCACCCGTCTGCTGACCCGCGACGACGTGGAAATCACAGTACCCAATTCCATTATGGGCAACGCAAAAATCACCAATGAAGCGGGTGGGCCCCATGAGAAATACCGTATCCGTGTCAAGGTGGGGGTGGCCTATGGATCGGATATTGACAAGGTGCATCAGGTGCTCCTTGATGTAGCAAAGCGCCACCCGGATGTCTGCAAAACACCGGAGCCTCGGGTTCGTTTCCGGGCATTCGGCGACTCAAGCC
The DNA here is from genome assembly GCA_964594105.1 of uncultured Desulfococcus sp. Lineage (GTDB taxonomy): Bacteria > Desulfobacterota > Desulfobacteria > Desulfobacterales > Desulfosalsimonadaceae > SURF-3. The sequence goes on from CAZQLG010000061.1 coordinate 1,145, forward strand.
TGGATCATGAACTGTTATGTTGGGTGGAAAAACCCGTGCTGCGCGGAAGAGTGCTGCATAATCTAAATACAGACGTCTACAAACATTTTCTCAAACAAGGCATCAATATTCCCTTTCCGCAAAGGGATGTGCATATACGGTCTAATTCTGCCGAAGAAGCATCGACAGACTAAATTAACAGAATATTTTATTTCATAAAAAATCCGGGGCTAACTCGCTTTATTTTTTTTTATAAGGATTTGTCTCCCCCGTCAGGACAGACTTTCCATCGTTTGTAAATCCAGAGCCAGGGACATGGTGTCACACCCGCTTAAATGTACGACCTTGCCCGGCCGCACCACAATTCAACATAATGACACCTATTCCACAAGCGTATCCGCATCCGGATCAATGGGTGCATAGATATCTTTTAACGATTCGATGATCTGATGAAACTCGAAATGAAAGATACTGCCAAGCATGGAACACAGATGATGGAAGTCTGCTTCCTGCCCGGCCAGCTGCTTATCTGTCTGGCACATGTCAACAATATCGCTCTTTCGAAAAGGAATAAATCGGAATTTATTATCAGTTGTTTGCTCAATCATGTCAGGATCTCCTCATTTTTTACAAAGCCGTCATTACGTCTAAAACGTCACGATGCATTCGGGTTAAAACGAACAAACGAAAATCCAATGCCGGCCGCACACATGATGCTGAAGCATATAAACGCAGTGTGCATGCTCGCGATAAACCCGTCGATGGTATCCGGTGCAAGCGGCTGGTCTCCCATAAAAACAGTCAGGATGGCGGTAATAATGGTCATACTGGTGAGCATGCCAGCGCCCCGCATGGTGGCCATGAGACTGGCGGCAATTCCATAATGCTCTGATACTACGCTGCTCATTATCGCCGTGGTGTTGGGGGAAGAAAACAAACCGAATCCCAGACCAATCAACGCCAGAATCATATAGATCATGAACATAGGCGTATCAGGGGTTAAAAAAACAGCCATCATCAGGGCAATGGTGCAGATGGCCATGCCGATAGTGGCAATCTGCGCAGGCGGATACCGGTCGGCCAGGCGGCCGGATATGGGTGAAAACAATGCTTGAACAATCGGCTGAATCACCAGAATCAGACCCGTGGCCTGGGCGGACAACCCTTTAACCGACTGCAGGTAGAGGCTGAAAAAAAAGACCAGTCCGAAACAGGCGGCATAGTTGATCCAGGTGGCAATATTGCTGAATGTAAATACCCGGTTGCTTGCCAGCAGACGGACGTCTAACAGCGGCGAATCGCTTTTGGATTCATAAGAAATGAACAGGATCAATCCCGCAGCACCGGCAGCAGCTATCCATGGCGCGATGACCATTTCTTTGAGATTAATGACCCCAAAAATCAGACCGAACAGGGCCGCCATGTAAATCAGGCTTCCCACCCAATCAAACCGCTGCCCCTGAGCATCTGCCCATTCACCTTTTAATTTAGCAATGGTCAACAAGAGAGCAGCCAGTTCCACCGGCACGGCAGCATAAAAGATCCACCGCCATCCCAAATTAGTGATCATGACACCGGCCAGGGTCGGTCCGGCGGAAAGCCCGACATACACACAGGCAACAATGATGCCCATGGCCTGTCCCAAGCGCTCGTGCGGCATCACCGATGTGATAATGGCGACACTAGTGGAGGTAATCATTGCCGCACCCACACCCTGGAAAAACCGCAGAACAATAAAGAAGCGGATACCGGTCGACATGGCCAGCAAAAGCGTGGCAACGGTCATCACCAAAGCGCCTGCAATAAAAATCTTTTTCCGGCCGTGAATATCCGCATACCGTCCCGCCGGGAGCAGCAGCAACGTAACCGCCAGGATATAGACCATCTCTATCAGACCCAGATGAACGGCACCGGCCCGGAATTCACGCCCGATGGCGGGCAGCGCCACGCCCATGGCGGACATCATAAACGGTGTCAGAAACTGGACGGATGCCACTACAAACAGAATGAGCTTGGGTGAAAGATTCGACTTTTCTGGATCAGGGATGATGGTCATAGGGCTTCTCAAAATAAAATTTGCAAATGCTTACGATATATCAATGAAACACGCATATTATGAAATGTTTCCACCGAAAAAAGCCAAGGTGCTATGAGGTCGTTTTGAATTTGTATACACGCCAAAGCACGGAAGTTTGCTGAATATGGCAGAGATAGAATTAAACGTTATTACAGGTCAATGCCTGAATAGGCAAATCGACAATATCGAAATTGTCCGGAAAGAAGCCCGAGCATGGCAAGAATCCAGAAACAACAAAAACGCCAAAGTTGACAAACTCATAAAAAGTCAGGTTCCGAGGGCAAAGAAAAAAGATCCACCAATCTTAAATTTGGCGAGGCGCTCAAATCCTGAGTGATGATTTGTACTCAGCGTACCATGAAAAAACGAAGGATGTAGCGCAACAAAGAATTTGGACTTTTTGCGAAGCCATCAACATTAAGCCTTATAATATTCCCGATACCACTCAATAAAATTGCCGATTCCCTCTTCGATCGAAGTTTCCGGCTTAAATCCAACGGCATTGTAAAGATCGTCGATGTTTGCATATGTTTCCGCTACATCTCCGGGCTGAATATCCATAAACTCTTTTTCCGCTTTTTGACCCAGCGCATTTTCAATGGCCTCGATAAACTGTGTCAGTTTAACGGGGTTGTTGTTTCCTATGTTAAAAATCCGGTAGGGTTTATACGATGTCCCAGGGTCCGGCGTATCTCCCGACCAGTCTGGATTCGCTTCCGGTACCGCGTTAATAACACGCACAACACCTTCAACAATATCATCAATATAAGTAAAATCCCGCCGCATTTTACCGTGATTAAACACCTGGATGGGTTTATTTTCCAGAATAGCTTTGGTAAACAGGAACAGCGCCATATCCGGTCGCCCCCAGGGTCCGTAAACCGTAAAAAACCGGAGACCGGTACAGGGCAGATTATATAAATGGCTGTAGGTATGGGCCATGAGTTCATTGGACTTTTTGGTTGCCGCATAAAGTGATACCGGATGATCCACATTATCATGCACAGAAAACGGCATATTGGTATTGGCCCCGTAAACTGAACTTGATGACGCAAACACCAGGTGTTTGATATGGTTGTGGCGGCAACACTCCAGGATATTAACAAATCCCACCAAATTGGATTCAACATAGGCATGCGGGTTGGTCAACGAATACCGGACCCCGGCCTGGGCGGCCAGGTTCACCACCACGTCAATCGGATGAGCCTTAAAAATAGCTGTCAGCGCTTCAAGATCAACCAGGTCGGTTTTAAAAAAAGAAAAACCTGGATATTCATTTAAGCGTTTTAAACGATCCTTTTTGATATTCACATCATAATAATCATTTAAAATATCCACTCCAAAAACATGAAAGCCATCTGCCAGAAGACGTTTTGACAGATGGAAGCCGATAAAACCAGCCGCACCGGTTACCAAGATATTTTTAAATTCAGAAGTCATTTTTTCGCTCATATTTTATATTTTGTTTAAAAAATCAATCAGCAGCCTTACACCAAACCCGCTCCCACCAGCCCCGCAATAGTCTCCGCCTTTTTGGGAATATGCCGGCCCGGCAATATCGATATGCGCCCAGGACGTTTTTTCTACAAATTCAGACAAGAACAACGCGGCTGTAATGGCACCGCCATACCGGGTACTGCTCATGTTATTGATGTCTGCAAATTCACTTTTCAACAAAAGTTTATAGTCATCCGGCATGGGCATGGCCCAGCATCGCTCGGAGACTGCCGCCCCTGATGCGACAATATCTTTTGCCAGTTGATCATCATTTGCAAATACACCGGCAATTTTATCACCTAAAGCAACCATACAGGCTCCGGTTAACGTCGCCATATCAACCAACACATCCGGTTTAAACATTTTAATCGCATAGGACATGGCATCTGCTAAAATCAGCCGGCCTTCCGCATCTGTGTTTCCGATCTCAATGGTTTTGCCGCTGTATGATTTAATGATATCACCCGGACGTGTGGCATCCCCTGACGGCATATTTTCCACCACCGGAATAACACCCACGACCCTGAATTTATGCTTCAGCCGTGCAAGGGTAATCAGGGTTGCAGCCACCGAAGCAGCGCCTGACATATCCATCTTCATCTCAGCCATACCTGCGGATGGTTTTAAGCTAATACCGCCGGTGTCAAATGTTACCCCCTTGCCCACAAGCACGATGGTCTTTTTCTTTTTGGGGGATTTTTTATTTTTAAACGGATTATAATCTAAAATCAGTAATCGCGGTTTGCTCCGGCTGCCGACACCCACTGCCAGAATCGCGCCCATGCCGTTTTGCTTCAGCGCTTTTTCGTCCAGAATAGAAAATGACAAATCTTCTTTTTCAGCCGCTTTCACCATGGATCGAACAAAACGATCCGGCCGTTTATCATTAGACGGCATGCTGACCCACTCCCTGGCCAGAACAGTTCCCTTGCAAATTGTTTCAATGCGGGACGGCAAAAGCCGACAACTTTTGGCAATTTTTGAATCTGTAAATACAGACACCGTTTTTAACGGTTTTGCTTTTTTATCCTTCTTGTATTTATCAAAAATATGATTGCCTAAAAAAGCCCCTTCAAGTAATGCCCCCAGGGACACATCCGCTTCCAGATGAATCTTTTCAGGGGATGGCGCACAAATGATTGCATCCGTCAGTTCTTTTTCAATCAATTGTTTTACGATTTTACCGGCAAAGCGTCGCAGAGCTTCTGTATCAACTTTCTCAAGTTGCCCGAGCCCGACAAATAAAACACGCTCCGATTTTGAATTTGCCGAATCATAGAATATAACCGATTCACCTTTTTTCCCGTTAAATTCTTTTATCTTGTTGGCATTTTTAGTTAATCCAATTATGGCAGAATCATCATGAATCTCTGCGTCCTCACAGACCGGAACAACCAGGCACTCTGTCTTTTTTTTCAGTATATCACCAGATAATAATTTTAACATGAACGATCTCCTTGATTTTTTCGCATGATAAACACACCCTATTTTGAGACTTTTTAACTTCTTAAAGGATTTTATTCTTTGCTTAACCTCAGGCTACGCCATCAATTACAGTCCTCTTTCCTTTTTCACCATCTCATACGCTTCCTGGATTTCCCTGAATTTGTCATTGGCAAAAATGGTAAATTCTTCCGGCAGTCCTTTTGAAGCAATGGAATCCGGATGATAGTCCCTGACCAATTTCCGGTATTGACTTTTTACCTTATCATCTGAATCACTGTTTGAACACCCCAGAATGGTATAGTACTTGTCTGAATCAGGGGCATATTTTGATTTCATTTTCAAATAAGCGTCATTGCTGAATTTAAAGATATCGGCAGCCGACTGAATCAGCCGTTCTTCAGTCGCATGCAATGCGCCGTCAGCAAGGGCGACGCGAAATAATATATCAATCATCAATTCCAAAAGCTGCGCCTGATTATTAAAGTGCTGATAAAACTGCATGGCAAAATTTTCAAAAGACTCATTTGAATCCATTGCCGCCCGGAAAATATGTTCAGCCGCCAGCCGGCTTTGAGCGTTCAAATGAAGGTCATCGACCATAAACTGCCTGACCGTTTGAATTTCAGGTTCAGTGACCTGACCGTCTGATCGGATCAGTTTGGCCAGCATGGAAAAAGACGCGACAAAAAAAGTCATTTGTGCGGTTTCACCATTCGACAACCGATTGCTGTTTTTTGCGATGTTACGCGTTGAAGCCCCTTCTTCATCAAGAAACATATGGCCGAATGCCGCACCTGCAACTGCTCCCAATGGCCCACCAACTGCGAAACCAATTGTTCCGCCAACTACTTTACCTAACCAAGTCATGCACTATCCTTTTATTCTTTTTAATTCTTTGCGTAACAAATCAAGAGCACATATGGCAAAAATCTGTTTATTTGACAAGCGCTCTTTAAACGGAGAGTTAAATGTATAAGCAACCGTTTCATCTTTCGTTGAAATACCAATGCATAAAGTGCCAACCGGCTTATCATCTGTTTCGCCGGCAGGACCGGCAATTCCGCTGGTGGCAAGGCCGTAGGTCGCACCAGAAATCCGACGGACACCGTCTGCCATTTCACTAACTGTTTCTTCAGAAACAGCCCCATATGCCTGTAGCGTATCATCAGATACACCCAGAACCTTTTGCTTTGCTTCGTTGGAATACGTGACGCCGGAAAATAAAAAATAATCAGAACTGCCCGCCACATTTGTCAATAAATGAGAGACAAGGCCGCCGGTACAGCTTTCCGCAACACCAATTGTCGCGTTGTTATTTTTTAAAAGAAAAGCAATTTCTTCTTCCATTGAACGGCCGTCTTCTGAAAAAACCTTATCCCCGAGTTGTTTTGCAATCCATTGCCCGGCTTTTTTAATTTCATTCGTAAGGTTTGCCCTGTCTGTCCCGACTGCCGATATTTTTACCGTGATGACAGGAAAGCGTGCAATCATACCCAACTTCACGTTGGGAAATAATAATTCAAACCCCTTCAGCTTTTCATCCACAATCGCCTCAGGAAGCCCAAAAACCGAAAGCTCCTTTCTCAATGTGATGTCGTCATGCTGTTTACCTTGAAAAGATAAAATGTCCGGGATCACCGATTCAGACATCATGTGTTCCATTTCCCTTGGCACACCGGGTAAAAAATAACACCGACACCGGCCGATGTTGCGTATGAATCCTGGCGCTGTTCCGGCAGTATTAATGATAAGGGAGGCACCCACGGGGAGCATGGCCTGTTTGATATCCGAACTGGAAGGTTTTCGCGAAAACATTGCAAAAAATTTTTCAATTGATTTTGCAGCATCCGCATCAAGGTAAAGATCAACGCCAACGGCTTTGGCAGCTGCCGCAGCACTCAGATCATCAACAGTAGGCCCGAGTCCCCCGGTTATAATGGCAATATCCGCACGCGAGCCGATGTCTAAAAGAACGTCGGTTAATTCGTCCATGTCATCCCCGACACAACTGTGACGGGTCACCTGGATACCGACTTCATCCAGACATAATGCAATGTGAGCAGAATTCGAATCAATAACAGCGCCCAGACAAATTTCATCACCGGTTGACAATATTTCAGCAATCATTATTTTCCCCATTATATTTGACAGTCCCGTAAAAAGTCGGATTTCGATGGCAAAGAAAAAAGCTTCAAATTCGAGGCGCGCAAATCCTGAGTGATGATTCGTACTTAGCGTACTATGAAGAAGCGAAGGATGCAGCGCAACAAAGAATTTGGACTTTTTACGAAGCCATCATATTTCATCTTAAATATTTTAAAAAAATTATAATCAATACAATATAAACACGAAAAACCGCTTGACAAAAAATTGGTATACATTTATCTGTAAAAAATTGGAATATTATAATGAATAAAAAATTAAAACAAAATACATTTTCAGGAAAAATCTTTTGGTGGTGGCAGGCTGACATAATGAGGCTTGCTGACGGATAGATACCTGTATACAAAATAGAAAGACATTCAAGACCGTGGGCAGCTTCAACCCCACGGTTTTTTTTATTTTCAAAAAAGACCGTGGGAGAATTCCCCGGTCTTTTTTTTGTGGTTAATATTGATTATAATAAATAGTGCCATCCAAAAATGAGAAATTTTGTTCAAGTTCAAGGAAGGCGAAGATTTTAACCGGAGGAATACAGGGTGTATTTTGAGGATTAGAATCTGAGCATGACGCAGAAATTGGACAAAATAGCCATTTCTGGACGGCACTAAATAAGGAGATGGATATGTTACTACGACAATTCCCCGATCAAAAAAAATTTTGTGATTTATTTGATCAACACAATGTGGTGCCGTTGTGCAGGGAAATTCTTGCGGACATGGACACACCGGTAACGGTTTTGAAAAAAATATGCTCTGAAAACGGACCGGCATTTTTATTTGAAAGTGTTGAAGGGGGAGAACGCTGGGGCCGGTATAGTTTTTTAAGTGTTTCCGCCCGCACCCATATCCGGATCTTTAAACACCAGATTGAAATTGACAAAAACGGGCACCAGGAAAATATTGACCATAACAATGATCCGTTCCCGATTCTCAGAAACTTGATGAAGCGCTACGCTCCAGCCGTTATTTCAGACCTGCCAAGATTCTGGGGCGGCCTTGTGGGATACCTGACTTATGAAACCGTGTCTTTTTTTGAGAAAATCCCCCATGACTTTCCTGAGAACAAACCTCTGGCACATTTTATTCTGCCGGATGAAATGCTTATTTTTGACAATATTCGCAACACACTGATGATTGTCGCCATTGCATTTAAAAATGATTATTCTGATCCGAAAAAATCCTTTGAATCTGTGTTAAAAAAAATTGACCGGCTTGAAGCCAAAATTTCAAAGAACCTGACTGAAACACAAACAAAAAATGATTCAACTTATGAAATGAAATCATTGTGCGAAGAGAACGATTTTCGTTCAAAAGTTGACAAAATCAAGTCATATATCACGCAAGGGGAAGTCATCCAGACGGTGATATCCCAGCCGTTTGTGTGCGATGCCCCCAAAGACCTGCTTTCATTATACAGAGCCCAGCGGTATATCAATCCATCACCGTATCTTTTTTTCATGCATCTGGATGAGACCACGTTGGTCGGCTCCTCACCGGAAACCATGGTCCGCCTTGAAAACGGAGTGGCAACACTACGACCCATTGCCGGCACCCGACCGCGCGGTGCCACCGAGCAGGAAGACCGCGCGCTTGCCGATGAATTACTTGCGGATGAAAAAGAACGGGCAGAACATCTGATGCTTGTGGATCTTGGCCGCAATGATCTCGGTCGTGTGGCGGAGACCGGCACGGTCCAGGTAACGGATTTAATGATTATTGAGCGATATTCCCATGTCATGCATATGGTCTCAAATATCAAATGTGACATTAAATCCGATTTTGATGCCTGGGATTTGATGGCCGCCGGATTTCCTGCCGGTACCCTTTCCGGAGCCCCAAAAGTGCGGGCCATGGAAATTATCGCAGAACTTGAAGAATATCCCCGGGGGCCATACGGCGGCGCAGTCGGCTATATTTCCTTTAACGGTAACATGGACCTGGCGATTACCATACGTACCGCCTGTATTGAAAACGGAAAACTGACCGTCAATGCCGGTGCCGGAATCGTTTATGATTCTGATCCGGAAAAAGAACGGCTTGAAACCGTGAATAAGGCTAAGGCCATACAAAAAGCACTCCAGTTAATGGCTTCGCAAAAAGTCTAATTTCAATTGTAGATTTTGGGTTGCGCTTCATCCTCCGTTTCTTCATTGTACAAAAAGTACGAATCATCACGAAGAACTTGCGCACCTTGCCAATAACATAAGACTGGCAGAACTTTTTTCTTTGCCATCAAAATATGACTTTAACAAAGGAGCATCCGATGATTGTCATGATTGATAATTATGATTCATTTACTTATAATCTGGTACAATATCTGCGACAGTTGGGTGAAGAAATCCGCGTATTCAGAAACAACGTATTCACCATAGAGAATCTTGAGAAACTGGATATAACCGGGATTGTCATATCTCCTGGACCCGGCAATCCAGAGTCCGCCGGTTTATCCATCCCGGTGATCCGGCATTTTACCGGCAAGGTTCCGATTTTAGGGGTATGTCTCGGCCATCAATCCATTGCCGCAGCTTTTGGCGGGCAGATTATATCTGCAAAAAAAATTATGCATGGAAAAACGTCCATGGTAACTGCTGACGGGAAAAAACTGTTTAATAAAATCAATAAGCCTTTTGTGGCCATGCGATATCATTCCCTGGCCGTATCCCGTAAAAATTTACCCGGTTGCCTGGAGATCACTGCTGAAACAGAAGATGGTGAAATTATGGGGTTGCGGCATCAAACACACCCGACTGAAGGGATTCAATTCCATCCGGAATCCATCATGACCCCTGTTGGGAAACGACTGTTACGCAATTTTGTTAATTTAAATAAGACGGCTTCGTAAAAAATCCAACTTCAGCGTTGCACAGCATCCTTCGCTGTTTCATAGTACGAAAAGTACGAATCATTACTCAGGATCTGCGCGCCTTGAATTTGAACTTTTATACGTTGCCGTCGA
>CAZQLG010000062.1:0-11223 GCA_964594105.1 uncultured Desulfococcus sp.
ACCCCATGGAAATAAACCGGGTTTTTTTCCGCCGGAGCGTATCCTCTGCCTTTTTGGGTGGTCACATGAAGCAATACCGGGCCGTCAATGTTCCTGATATTTGTTAAAATATCAATCAATTGATTTAGGCGATGCCCTTTGATGGGCCCGAAATAATCAAAATTAAAGGCCTCAAACAGCATGCCCGGTGTCACAAACGCTTTAAACGATTCTTCGGCCCGTTTGGCGTATTGATAAGCATCCGGACCTATTTTTGGAAGGGATCGCAGAAATTCTCCGAATTCCTTTTTAAAGTCCTGTAAATATTTGACAGAAAAGGTGCGGCTTAAAAGAGAGGATAGGGCGCCGACATTTGGGGCAATGGACAGATCATTATCATTTAAGATAACAATCATGTCCTTATGAATATCTCCTGCCTGATTAAGGCCTTCGAATGCCAGACCGGCAGTCATTGAACCATCTCCAATCACTGCGATTACTTTTGAAGATTCTTTTTTTAATAGTTTGGCGCTGGCAATACCCAAACCGGCTGAAATGGAAGTGCCGCTATGGCCGGTGGTAAAAGCATCACATGGACTTTCAGTGATTTTAGGGAATCCGGATATGCCGCCATGCTGACGCAACGTATGAAAACGGTCTTTTCGCCCGGTTAAGAGTTTATGGGTGTACGCCTGATGTCCCACATCCCAGATAATTTTATCATTGGGCACATCAAAAACATAATGCAAAGCAATGGTGAGTTCAACAATACCCAAGTTGGACGCCAGATGGCCGCCATTCTTTGAAACCACATCAACAATCAATTGACGGATTTCACGGGCCAGTTTCGGCAACTCCTTGCGTGGTATTTTTTTTAAATCCTTGGGGGAATTGATCTGGTCCAGCATACTCAATTCAGGTGTTCTCCTTCATAAATGTCCCTAACGTTGATGCTCTCGTAAAAAATATCCAGATGGCTAAGTTAAAAGTTTCATATACAAGGCGTAGTGATTTTTCAGACAAGAAAACATACATGTAGTATCTTGAGTGGCTGAAAAATTGCTACAACGCTGTAGATGGGACTTTTTACGACGCCATCAACGTTCCCGCCGAATAATATATTCTGCAAGAGCGGAAAGTGGAACTGCTTTGTTACCAAAAATATCCAATGCATGCAAGGCATTGTTAATCAATTCTGTTGCAAATTGCCTGGATTTTTCCATACCCAGCAATCCGGGATAAGTCGATTTATTCCGGGATGCGTCCGTACCGGTTGCTTTGCCCATTTTAGCTGCATCACCTTCAACATTTAATATGTCATCTATCACCTGAAACGCCAATCCGATATTCTCGGCATAAATCTTGAGTTGCGTAACAGTCTCCGGCGAACCGCCGGCTAAAAGAGCCCCGGTCGTAACGGATGCTTCGATCAGGGCACCGGTTTTAAGCCGATGAATTTGTTTTAACTTATCTAACGACACCGTAATGGTTTCAGCTTCAATATCCCTCATCTGGCCTTCAATCATGCCACTTTGGCCTGCGGCCCGGGCAATTGTCTTAATAACGTGGAGCTGGATTGTCGTATTTTTCGGCAGGGAAGGGGGGTCTGATAAAATATCAAAAGCCAGGGTCAGCAGGGCGTCGCCGGCAAGAATTGCCGTTGCTTCATCATATTGAATATGGCAGGTTGGTTTGCCCCGACGTAAATTGTCATTATCCATTGCCGGCAGATCATCATGTATCAGAGAATACGTATGAATCATTTCAATGGCACAAGCAGCCTTTATAACATCATCATTTATTTCACCGACAGTTTCAGCCGCCGCCATGCACAACACCGGCCGAAGTCTTTTGCCAGAAGCCATCAAAGAATACTGCATGGCAGAAGAAAGACGGCAGTCAAAAAAATTTAAGTGGATAATTTTGATAAGTGCCTGTGTGGTAATATTTCGCTTGTTGTTCAGGTACTGGGTCAGATCAAATTGATGGGTTAAGAATAAATCTTGCAATTAATCAATCCTCATTTGAATCACTACTGGAAAACGGCTTTTCAAAAATATTTCCGTTTTGATCCTGCAGGAGCAGTGATACTTTTTTTTCTGTTTCATCAAGTTTATCAAAACAGAATTTAGACAGCCGAACACCTTCTTCAAATTTTTTGATCGCGGTCTCAAGCGGGAGATCGCCATCCTCAAGATTTTCAACAATTTTTTCCAATTGTGTCATGGAATCTTCAAATGTTTTTTTTTTCGCCATTGAATTTGTCCTTTTTAAAATTTTCTGTTTCCGGTTCGACGCGACATCTTATGGTTCCGTTTGCCAGCAAGATTTCTAGCAACTGGCCTGAAAAAACTTTATTCGTATCCGTTATGATGATTTTATCAGGCAATGACCGGGTGATGCTGTAACCCCGATCAAGGACGGCGGTCGGATTTAATGCATTTAAACGGCCGGTTAATTCCCTTAATGTTAATCTTTTGGTTTTTATCAAAGAGGTTGTTAAAAACAAGAGGGTTTCATGATTTTTGGATAGCGTTTTCCGAAGAATGCAGATGCGGCCCTGGGGAAAATTTTTTTTCAAGCGATCTGTCCACCAGGTGAGCTGCTGCTGTTTTTGATTCAATGATTGTTTAAACGACCGGGTCAGACGAATAAAGGCATCATCCAATCGCAACGTTAAATCCTCTAATTTTCTTTTGGGGTGAATCAGTCTTTTTGTCAGGTTGTGCAAATTATTTAACCGGTTATCTATGTACTGCTTATATCGTGAACATAACTGCTTATAAAGGACCATCTGGTGCTGTAAAAGCGCATCTTTGATCGGCGCCACCAATTCAGCAGCAGCCGATGGCGTGGGAGCGCGAAGATCCGATACGAAATCCGCAATGGTGAAATCTGTTTCATGGCCGATGGCGGAAACAACCGGTATCCGGGAAGCAAAAATGGCGCGGGCCACGCTTTCTGAATTAAATGCACTCAAATCCTCCAGGGAGCCGCCGCCGCGGGCAATAATTGCCACATCTGCATCCTCAAGCGTATTTAAAAAGGAGATAGCAGAAACAATTTCGTCAGCGGCATCATCGCCCTGGACCCTGACCGGAAGAATACTGATAGCCGTATTCGGATACCTGCGATGGAGCACGCGGATCATGTCGTGAACAACAGAACCGGTGGGGGATGTAATCAGATAAATTTTAGCAGGAAGAAAAGGAAAGGGCTTTTTATGCTTTTTATCAAAAAGGCCTTCTTCAGCCAGGCCAGCCTTCAGCTGTTCAAAGGCAGCCTGCAGAGCACCGGCACCGGCAGGCTCCAGATACTCAAGGATGATCTGGTAAGCGCCTCGGGGCTGATATACACTGATCCGGCCGAAACCGGTAATTTTCATGCCATCTTCAGGCAGAAATTTTAAATTGCGGTTTTGTCCACGGAACATAATGGCACTTATCTGTGCCTGACTGTCTTTTAGTGTAAAATAATAATGACCGGATACCGGAGATTTAAAATTCGATATTTCTCCAGAAATCCAGATAAATGAAAAGTTTTCTTCAAGTATCGTTTTAATATTTTCGGTCAACTGTGATACTGAAAATATTTTTCGTTGAACAGATGTATTTAACAATTTGCCCGTCCTGAAATAAAATTAATTTAACAAACTAACGTTTTATCGATTCATTATTGACAAACTCGTAAAAAATCAGATTGCCGATGGCAAAGAAAAAAGCGCCACCAAATCATAAGATTGGCGAGGCGCGCAAATCCTGAGTGATGATTCGTACTTAGCGTACTTTGAAAAAACGAAGGATGCAGCGCAACAAAGAATTTGGACTTTTTACGAAGCCATCATTATTTATTATTCATCTTTTCTTTAAATCATATCAAGTTAAACAATTGAAGTCATAACTTTCACATGGTCTGATTTTTTTATTTGCGGATCACTATAATGGTATTTTAATGGTAATGTGTGATCTCTCGGTTTTTTGATAAATTTACAACGTCTGATAAGAAATATTATGTAAACTTTCTGCTCAAGTCACAAATAAAGGGACAGCAGCGTATGGATTTTAAAAACTCAGGGCTCCCCTCTATGGTTTTTCGGGTCGATCCAGATATTTTCTGATGGCAGGCATTACATAAATATCATCAAGCGGTAAACTTCTCAGACAGTCAGCAAGAGTTTCAAGTTTTTCTCGTACTGTCAAGTGCTTGTCCATTATAAAGATTTTCTGGTCTTTAACAATGCATAACCCGCTTTTGGCATTTACCCCGGTGACTCTCAGGTTCTGTTCCGCAACAGTGATGTCAAGTTTAACGGCCAGTTCTTTTAGATGCTGATATAGCAGTGTGGGCTTCATGTTATATTAATATGGCATTGAGTTATATGTCAGGTCCGCTAAAAACCTTCGGGCTTAATGAATAATTTATATAAATGATAAAATGCCGGGTTTCAATATTTCAATTATTTTTATAATTTCAATTATTTTTATAAAACCCCGTTATTGGTTGCATATCGCATTTTCTGTGTTATTTTACTGTTATAATTTTAAACGGATAAAAATGTTATTTTTTATATATTAAATTAAATTTACAGGAGGTTATTATTAATGGTTGAAACACTTTCAACGCGCGGTACAGATACCCGCGCACAGGTTCAGGTCAACAGTTTTATCCAGAGTGTCTACAACTGGATGGCCATTGGCCTTGCGTTAACCGGAGGCGTTGCATTTTATGTTGCCAGCAGTCCTTCGCTCATGCAACTGATATTCGGCAATCAGATTCTTTTTTTCGGTTTAATTATCGGAGAACTCGGCCTGGTATTTTATCTCAGCGCCCGGGTGCAGAAAATTCAGGCATCCACAGCCACCGCATTATTTATATTTTATGCTGCGCTCAACGGTGCGACATTGTCGATTATATTTAAAGCTTACACCGGCACGTCCATTGCTTCCACGTTTTTTGTCTGCGCGGGAACCTTTGTTGCCTGCAGCATCTACGGGATGGTAACAAAACGGGACCTGACATCGATGGGCGGTTTTATGCGCATGGGATTGATCGGTATCATCATCGCATCCGTAATTAACCTTTTTATCCGCAGTTCCGCTATGATGATGGTCATCAGCTATATTGGTGTTTTGGTTTTTGTCGGTCTGACAGCTTATGACACCCAGAAACTCAAGCATATGGCCCTCACCCAGCCGTCAGGAATGGATGCCGGGGTGGTTCGTAAGGGTGCAATTATCGGTGCCCTGACATTATATCTTGATTTCATTAACTTATTTCTTATGTTACTTCATATCTTAGGTGGCTCCAAAAATTAATCATATATTTTAAAAAGGTTGTTTTACATGCTGATTTAACATCTAAAACAACTTTTTTTAGTTAGTTCCTAATTTATCCTTAATCACATCAACAATGTCCTGGCAGTACTGCTGGGTTTCAACTTTGTCCGGTCCCTCAACCATTACCCTGCACAGGGGTTGCGTGCCGGAGTAACGCACAAGCACCCTTCCCTGATCCTTTAATCGGTTTTCAGTTTTTTGTATAATGTCTATTATTTCAGGGATCGTACGGATATCAATTTTTTGACTAACCGGTACATTCAGCAGAACCTGTGGATATATTTTTATTATTTTAACCAGTTCTGAGAGTGGTTGAGCGGTTTCCTTAATCACCTGTATCAATCGAATGGCTGTTAAAATACCGTCTCCGGATGTATGGTGGTCCAGAAAAATCATATGCCCGGAATCTTCCCCGCCAATAATAGCATGTTTTTTTTTCATTTGGTCCAGTACATAACGATCTCCCACATCTGCAATGATAAGCCGGATATCCTGTTTTTTTAAGGCTTGCCGCAATCCCACATTGCTCATGACCGTGCTGACAACGATATTGTTGGTTAATTGCCCTTTTTCTTTCAAGTATTTGGCACAAACGGCAAGAATCTGATCACCGGTCACTTCATTGCCTTGATCATCCACTGCAATCAGGCGGTCGCCGTCCCCGTCAAACGCAAATCCAATATCCGCATTATTTTCTAATATTGTTTCACGTAATGTCTCTGTATGCTGGGAACCACAGTGGTCGTTGATGTTCATACCGTTTGGAGATGCAAAAAGGGTTTTGACATCAGCCCCCAGCAATTCAAATAGTTTTGGGGCAACCTGATATGTCGCGCCGTTTGAACAGTCGAGAATTACATTTAATCCACTTAAAGAATAATCTGGCGGCAGGGTTTGTTTTAAAAAGCGGATATATTTCAGCTCCGGTGAATTAAAATTTTTAACAACTCCTATATTTTTAGATAACAATTGGTTGGATATAAAAAGATCATCTAATACTTTATCTTCAATCCCTTTTTCAATAGGGTCAGACAGCTTAAACCCCAAGTGGTTAAATATTTTAATGCCATTATCGAAATATGGATTATGGGATGCGGAGATGACAATACCAGCATCAAATCTGTTGGCAGCCGTTAAATAGGATATTCCCGGTGTCGGGATCACACCGGTTAGAAACGCGTCCCCATTCATGGAGCAAATGCCGGCCGCAATAGCGCTTTCAATCATATCTCCGGATATCCGGGTGTCTTTTCCAATAAGAATTCTTTTTTTACCGGCAGAATCCGGCAGTGAATGAATAATGGCCCGTCCGAGCCGGATCATCACTTCCGGAGTAATGGGATATTCGTTAGCCACACCGCGAATCCCGTCAGTGCCGAATAATTTTTTATCCATGTATGTACTGATCCTTTTAAATTAGATGATTATAGCTTATAGCACATGGATTGATACCATTTCATTTAATATAAGGTGAAGACTGTATCACTTCATTTGCGAACCACTATAGGCTGAAGACTGATATCGAAATAAGTATTTTTTGTTCCAAATTTGATGCTCTCGTAAAAAGTATCCAGATGGCTAAGATAAAAGTTTCACCAATACCATAAAATATGGCAAGGCGTAGTGATTTTTCAGACAAGAAATCATACATGTAGTATCTTGAGTGGCTGAAAAATTGCTACAACGCAGTAGATGGGACTTTTTACGACGCCATCAAATTTTATAAATGCCGGATTACGCTCTACGCGCTAATCCGGCCTACGCTTTCACCTTTTCCATTATTCCATTTACCACCTGATCGACAATTCCTTGCAACCATAGGGTCCCGGTATTTTTGTTTTTTGGTGTAAGTCCTTCAATTACTTTTAAGTAATCAGATTCTTTTGTCTTTAAATCTTTTTGGATGGTTTTAATTAAGTCTATTTTTAATTGATCATCACCGGCCGTTTTTTGATATGAATTTAACAAGTCTTTGATTTCCGGCCATTGCTCAATCAGTTCAAGGTTGAATTTTTTAATTTTTTCCGACGCAATTTTAAATTTCGATAATTTTATTATAAAATCATCAAGTCGTTTAATGCGTTCATTTACGGCAATGTCCAGCTTATCCAATACGCCTTCAAATAATTCTTCAGGAAAATTATCAGATATAAATTGAAACCGGACGTTCTGATACCAATAGATCAGGGCCAGCAGACTGGCGATATAATAAATATTGTTGTTAAAAATTCGTTTCACATTACTATAGGCACCTGGTCTGTAGGAAATATTTCCGCTTTTGGACGCCCCCCCGAAAATCAGCCGGTTTTCTCGTAATTCATCCATTCTAAATATGGTTCCGGCCGAAATGGTGACACCATATGCCAGACGAGATGGGCCCACAAGCCCCCCCTGCCCCCCCAGAAATATCGGTGACTGGTTGAGCATTACCCCTTTTGCCACATCTCCGATTAAAGATGGTGTTGCCTTGTCCTGTTGGGGGGTAAAGTTAAAATGAATATATGAACTGCCGACTTCACTGTGATCTTTTTTCCCTGTACCACCGGCCATAAGACAGTCGCAGAAATTAATCTGACTGCCTAAAGCAACATAGGGAAACAGGATTGTTTGTTTGACGCCCACACAATGTGCCGCACTGGCATATTCTTCAAAAATTGTTCCCTCACGAACATGGGCACATGAACCGATTGATACGTTTTTTAAGAACACCGATTTTTTAAAAAAGCCGCCGTTTAATTTGACATCCGGTCCGATCTGACAGTTATCGATGGTCACAGGTGCTTCATATCCAATCACAGCACCTTTGAGAATCAAAGTTTTTTCCCCGAAAATTTTACACCCGCTGTGAATGACAACCCCCTGGCCGGATATTCTGTCCGGATTTACATCGTTTGAAACTTCAATACTTTCCGGGTTGGGTATGGTGACACCTTTATCTAACAGCGTTTTTATAATACCGAAATTTCTAATCGTCATTTGGACTCCGTAAAACCTATTTCAAAAAAATGATGACCTGAATATAATTTTAACCCAAACCGTTGTGTGCAAATAACAAATCGGTTTTCATTAATTTTCTTGCAAGATTCAGATATTATGATAGACCTGTCGCCTGCGAAATTTTTTGGGCAAGCCAATTTTTAAGCAACTGAATCGCTGCTTGCTAAAATCAAACCGATTTGTTATAAATTTATTATATTAACCGACACTTCAATATCAAGGAATCGTTTGTATGGCAAACATAAATAAATATAGATTATTAACCCGTGGCGACCTTGACGGTCTGGTATGTGCTGTGTTGATGAAGCATCTGGATATCGTGGATGAAATTAAACTGGTTGAACACCCCAGTGATATGCAGCTTGGCAACGTAAAAGTCACTGACCGTGATATTTCTACTAATCTTCCATATGTAGACGGGGTTCACCTGGCAATTGATCATCATTTTTCTGAAACCAAACGAAATAAAAAAAATGATAAACATGTTATTGATCCGGATGCGCCTTCGGCTGCCCGTGTGGTTTACAATTATTATGGCGGCAAAAAAAAATTTCCTGATTTATTTGATGATATGATGAAATGGGTTGATATAGCCGACGCCGGCCAGTTTTCAAAGGATGATATTTTATTTCCAGAAAGATGGGCGCTTTTAAATTTTTTATTAGATCAGAGAAGCAGTGTTGATAAATGGGGTAATTTTAAAATCACCGAAGATCAGTTTAAATTTGATCTGATAGATTATTGCGGCAAAATGACCATTGATAAAATTATCGAACTGCCGGATGTTAAAGAACGATCCGACGTATATTTTAAATATGAAGAGAAATATAAACAACAGCTCGAAAAATACGCAGCGATTCATGACAATATTGTTGTTCTGGATTTAAGGCAGGAGGAAACCCGATATCCGGGAAACCGCTTTCTCATCTATGCGCTTTATCCCCAGTGCAATGTTTCGGTTTTAGTGCGTCTGGACAAGGAAAGTGGGAAAACAATTTTTTCCGTTGGAAAATCCATTATTAACCTTACTTCCACTGTGAATATCGGTGACATTATGCTTAAACACGGTGGCGGCGGTCACCGGGCAGCTGGTGCCTGTCATCAGGATAATCCGGAAATGGCTGAACGTGTATTTAAAGAGATTTTGAGTGCTTTGTCAGTAAATCCATAATTCATGATAATTCGTAACAGGAGTTTCAAGTTACTTTTTTCAAAAAAGGTCGCATTGCAGGGTACAAAAGCTTTTTAAGAAACCACAAAAATTATTCTAAAGTATTCCGTGAAAGGTGGGCATAATGGCTGAAAGTCATTTAAAATCACTGCCTGAATGGGCACAATTGGCAGCGCATGCCAAACGAATGGCATTACCGGAAAACCATCTGAAATATCTGATCACTCAACAGCATCGGTTGGAGAATTTTTCATTACGTGAAGCGGGCTTATTTTATGATTTTTCCCGACAGCGTATTGATTCAGTTGTTTTAAAAAATCTGATTGATCTTGCAAAAAACCGCAACATTACACAGCGTTTTCAACAGATGATATCAGGCGACCTTGTGAATACCTCGGAAAATCGGGCGGCGCTCCATACGGCAACCCGCAGCTTCTCAGCGGACCCGGTGATGAGCAATGGCATGGATGTAATGCCGGATATCAAAAGAATCCGGGACGAAATCCGCATATTTTCTGATGATTTTCATTCCGGAAAAATAGCTGGTGCTGACGGGAAATCGTTTACGGATGTTGTTGTCATCGGTATCGGCGGCTCCTACCTCGCAACTGAATTTGCAGCAACTGCCCTTCAGAATTCTGCTGACAAAAAGATTAAACTTCATTTTCTGTCCAATGTGGATATTGATAATTTTGGCACCATCATTGATCGGATTGTCCCTGAAACCACGTTGTGGATTGTTATTTCAAAAAGTTATACCACTGCTGAAACGCTGGCAAACACAAATATGGTATATCGGTTTCTGAGTAAAAATGGACTTCAAGCAAAAGATTATATTGTAACAGTGACCAGTAAGGGAAGTCCCGGGGATGATCCTGCCAATCGGGTCTTAAAATCTTTTCATATGTTTGATTTTATCGGGGGTCGATACAGCGTCACATCAGCTGTCGGCGCCGTTCCCTTAAGTCTTTATCTCGGGTATGCGCGGTTTGAAGAATTTTTAAAAGGGGCCGAAGAAATAGATATTCACGCAAATACAGCCCCTGCAAAAAAGAATATTCCCCTGATTGCCGCTTTAATCAGTGTCTGGAACAACAATTTTCTTGGTTACCCGGCCCAGGGACTGATCCCCTATTCTTTTGCGCTATCAAAACTTGCGCCCCACATCCAGCAGTTGAACATGGAAAGCAATGGAAAATCAGTGTCCCGGCATGGTGAACCGCTTGATATTCACTGTGGCAGCATTATATTTGGTGAACCGGGTACCAATGCCCAGCATTCTTTTTTTCAACTGGCCCATCAGGGACGTCCCTTTCCCATTGAATTTGTCGGTGTGGTCAATCCCTGCCACAACGAATATACTGAAAAATCAAAGGGCGTCACCAACCATCAGGAACTTTGGGCGAATCTCATGGCACAGCCCCAGGCCCTGGCAGAAGGTAAAGATGACGTCGATCCGGCAAAATATTTTTCTGGAAATCGCCCATCTTCCACATTACTAATCAATGACCTGTCTCCTAAAAACATCGGGCGGCTTCTGGCATTTTATGAAGCAAAGACTGTGTTTGAGGCGTTTATCTGGGACATTAATCCCTTTGATCAATACGGTGTGGAATTGGGAAAAACCATGGCCGGTGCAATCAGAAATGAAATTGCAAAAAAAAACAAAAATCCCGATTATCAGTTTGATAACCGGGATCCTGTTCAAAAATTTTATTTAGATGTTTTATTTAATAAAAA
>CAZQLG010000063.1:0-11149 GCA_964594105.1 uncultured Desulfococcus sp.
ACATTCGTTTTTGTTGGCGCAATCTGTTTTAACACCTCATAAATATGTTGCATCCGGGGACTGTTGCCCACAAGTAATCCAAAATGCAAATTCTTTTTAAGCTCAATATCAATGCTTTTCTTCTCATCAGTCAACGTACGCAAATCAAGCGCTTTGGCAATGGTCTGCTTAAGTTCTTTATTATCAAACGGCTTGGGCAGATAATCATATGCCCCCTCATTCATCGCTTCCACCGCATTCTCAGCAGTTGCATAAGCGGAAATCATGATAACAATCGTCTTGGGATTAACGGCTTTCGCCTTTCTTAAAACGTCCAGCCCGCTGATATCCCCCAGGCGGATATCGCATAAAATAAGATCGTATATTTTTTTCCCGATCTTATTATTTGCCATCCGACCATTTTCAGCACAAGAGACTTGATAACCTTCCTTTGAAAGCATCAGCTCAAGGAATTCGCGCATGCTGAGTTCATCGTCAACGATAAGTATATGTGGGGATTTTTGATCCATTGATTGATTCAAATAAAGTTATTTACTTTCAAACACAATACGGCCGTTAACAATTGTATAAACCGCCATTCCTTTGAATTCCCACCCATTAAAGGGAGAATTTTTACTTTTTGAAAATCCTTTTTCAACATCATAGGTAAAATGCCTGTCAGGATCAATTATTGTCAGGTGTGCCGATGCACCGACAGCTATATTTCTGGATATCCCAATTATTTTTGATGGATTTTTAGACATCTTTCGGATCAGCGTCTCAAACGTAATGACCCCTTCTTCAACCAGGTTCAACCCCAGCGGAAGAGAGGTTTCAAGCCCGATAATGCCGTTTGCGGCCTTGTCAAATTCTACTTCCTTTTCTAAAATCGAATGCGGGGCGTGATCTGTGACAATCACATCTATTGTTCCATCTGCAAGGCCTTTACGGACCGCGTCTCTGTCCTCAAGGGATCTAAGCGGCGGGTTCATTTTAGCGTTGGTGTTATATTTTTCAACTGCTTCATCCGTCAGCGTAAAATAATGCGGGGCCGTCTCAGCAGTCACCGGCACATTTCTTGCTTTTGCATCACGCAACGCATGGACAGATTCTTTGGTGCTGACATGGGCAATATGAACCGGGATGCCGGTCAGTTCACAAAGGGCAATGTCCCGCATGACCATAATACTTTCAGCGGCATTAGGGATGCCGGCAAGCCCCATCCGTGTGGCCTTAAGTCCTTCATTCATATCTCCCGAAGAAAGCGTCAGATCTTCACAATGGGAAATGACTTTCAACCCTGCGCCTTTTGCATATTCCAGGGATCTTCTCATGAGCTGCGAATCTGATACCGGTAATCCATCATCAGAAACTGCAACCGCACCGGCTTCTTTTAAATCACCATACTCGCTAAGTTCGTGACCGTTAAGTCCGCGGCTGATGGACGCGACCGGATATACCTGAACCGATTGAAATTGAGCGGCAGTCTTAATTATATATTCGGTTACCTGGCGATTATCATTAACTGGATGGGTGTTCGGCATGCAGCAGACAGCGGTGAACCCACCGGCCGCAGCGGCCCGGATTCCGGATTCAATAGTTTCCTTATATTCCTGGCCGGGATCTCTTAAGTGAACATGCATGTCAACCAGGCCTGGAACGACAAAACAACCGTCCGCATCAATATTTTTTAAATCGGAAAATTCTTTCTCAGAAAAATCATTGGCAAATGTTCCAATATCCGTAATCACGCCGTTGTCAATGATAATATCAGTCACCGCGTCAATATTACCAGGGTCAAGGACATGCCCGCCTTTAATGATCAGACGCATTGTGCACTCCTCCTGCAAGCAAATATAAAAGCGCCATCCGTAACGCAACGCCGTTGGTTACCTGATTCAGAATGACTGAATTTATGTGGTCAGCGACTTCCGGTGTGATTTCTACCCCCCTGTTCAGGGGACCGGGATGCATAATCAGTGCATCTGGTTTTGCTTTTTTCATTCTTGCCATGGTCAGTCCATATCTTGTTGCGTATTCACGCTCACTCGGAAATAAAAAATTTCGTTGTCTTTCTTTTTGAATGCGAAGCATCATAATGACATCCACGCCGTCAATGGCTTCTTCAAAATCATATGTAACATCCGCACCAAGAGATTCAATACCCATGGGAATCATTGTCGGAGGGCCAGCCAGCCTGACCTTTGCGCCCATTTTTGTAAATCCGATAATATTGGACCGGGCGACTCTGCTGTGGGCAATATCACCGATAATGGCAATATGCAGCCCGTTTAAATCTTTTTTAACTTCTCTGACAGTCATCATATCAAGTAATGCCTGTGTCGGATGGGCATGCATGCCATCGCCGGCATTAATAATAGGGGTAGAAATTTTTTGGGATAATAAGTAAGGCGTACCGGCTGATGAATGCCGCATCACAATCACATCCGGCTTCATTGATTCCAGATTCCGGGCCGTATCGATGAGCGTCTCCCCTTTAACCAGGCTGCTGGAGGATGCGGATATGGAAACTGAATCTGCAGACAGTCGTTTAGCAGCAAGGTCAAACGATACCCGCGTCCGTGTACTCGGCTCATGGAAAAAAAGTATCACAGTTTTTCCCCTGAGCGTCGGTACTTTTTTAATTGATCGTTCTGAAATTTCCTTAAGACCGTCTGCGGTATCTAAAACAGACTTTATTTCATCAACCGTAAGAGACGCAATATCAAGAATATCTTTTCTGTTCCATATCATGATACGTTATTACCCATTACCCCTATTTAAGCATTGATCCGATTCTTCCCCATCGGACACCGAAATTCTCACTATCCCAGGACCAATATATGATAAATGCCTTTCCTTTGATGGCCCGTTCTCCGACAAATCCCCAGAACCGGCTGTCATAACTGTTGTCCCGGTTGTCACCCATTACAAAATATGAATCAGCAGGGACGGTCACCGGTCCAAAATTATCTCTTGGGTTAATATATTCGGGAATAATTTTTGATTGGGTATGCACTCCGACATCATTTTTGATCGGTATTTTATTAACATAAACTTTTTTATTTTTACTTTCAATAACATCACCG
Source organism: uncultured Desulfococcus sp. (assembly GCA_964594105.1). GTDB lineage: Bacteria > Desulfobacterota > Desulfobacteria > Desulfobacterales > Desulfosalsimonadaceae > SURF-3. The sequence continues at coordinate 3,069 of CAZQLG010000063.1, forward strand.
GGAACACCAATCACCCGCTTGATAAAATCCTTATCTGGATTCTCCGGATACCTGAACACAATGATGTCCCCATGGTCTGGATTTTTGTATGCGATAATTTTTTTGCCAATAAATGGGACCTTGACACCAAATATAAATTTATTAACTAAGATATGATCACCGATCTGTAGCGTTGGTTTCATTGAACCGGACGGAATTTTAAACGCCTGGACCACAAATGTACGAATAAAAAGCGCTAAAATGATCGCTATAACAATCGCTTCGACATTTTCTCTGAGTTTACTCTTTGTGTTTATCTCTTGTTTTAATGGTATTTTGTTAACAGCAGCGTTTGCGTTCAAACCAGTTATTTCCTCATCTGTAATTTTTTTTAAAAAAATAATTTATCCGTTTACTGGCAGGGTAAATTGCGGTTCTCCGAGTAAAAACTGATGACTTTGAATCCAGTCCTTTAAAATTTCAGCAATCTCCCGGGCTTTGGCAACACTTGAAAGAGGCGCCGTTGGAATGGATTTACCGTTGAAAACCATGGTGCCTGATTTTAATTCATCATAGGTGACAAAGCCATAGTTTTTATTAATTCCATTGGGATAATCGTTTCCATAATCAACGATCTGAACATCAATATCCTTGTCAGTGACAGCTGTGAAGCGTGCCATTTCTTCATTTAAAATGGGAATCGGAACGCCCATGCCAACGGCAAGTGAAATACCGTAGCCGCGAAGGCTGACACCAACAATCCATTCCGGTTTCATCTGTTTGAGGTCGCCCATCACCCACATGGTTCCTGCCGGTGTTTTGGGTATTCCTTTTTCATTTCTTTCAGCGGTCGGATTATGCTGGGTTCCGTGCCAGGTCACATACCCTTCGCCACCGCCCAAAAAAATCCGGGTACCGAGACCAATGGTTTTATAATACGGATCATTAAAAAGCGGGCTCAGCTGGCCCGAGGTGGAATAATTGGCGTTACCCACCTTAGGTTTCAATGTTCCCATATATGTATAAATAGTCTTATTCGAAAAATTAATCGCACAATTATAATTCTGATATCCGTTTCTTGGATTGCAGAGCGTGGCCTGGCGCAAATCAGAAAGCCGGACATCTTTTTCAATGCCCCGATTCGGGTAACAGGAAGTACCATAACCATTTGCTTTCAGGTGGACCGTTTTTCCGGCAACAAGATCATGAATCACATGTCCGCCCCCGTAATTAAATTCACCTGGCCAGACCTTGTTTAAAGGATCTTCAAGGCAGGGTTCCGTTGCACCAATATAGCAGTCTACCGCTGCCAGTCCGCCATATGCCGGGACATTATTCAACCAGACAGAAGACGCCCTGATCGTAGGAACCGATTGTCCGAAATTAATAAACGCACCGGATGAGCACATAGGGGCAAAGGTTGCTGTGGTGACCACATCAATCGTTTGGGCCGCTTTTACCGGACCTTTTTCTTTTACGATATCAACCATCTCATCCGCAGTGACAACGACCACTTCCCCGGACCGGATTTTATCATTTATCTCTTTGTATGTTTTATTCACCGTAAATTTTGACATTTGTGATTGCTTCTCCAAAAACGTTTTATATCATTACATCATGGATTGAACAGCATCGAGCTTACTAAGAATATTATTGTTTATCCATGATGAATCCCACCATTCAACCGGGTTTACAAAAACATGATCAATAAACATTCCAAAATGAAGATGATCGCCACCGGCCAATCCGCTGGTTCCCGTGTAGCCGATGATCTCCCCTTTTGAAACCAAATCATCGTTATTAACCATCATGCGACTGAGATGGGCATATATGCTCATCAAACCGCAGCCATGATCAATACAAACAAGATTACCATAAATACCGACATAACCGGCAAACACAACTTTCCCCTGGTTGGCCGCAGGAATTTCGGCATGTTTAACGGATGCCAGATCAATCCCCATATGAACAGCATTGCTGATAACATTGCCATTGTATTTGTATTCACGATGATCAGCAAAGTTTGCCCTTCTGGCTGAATTAGGCAAGCGTCCAAAAGCCCCTTCCCATAATATCTGAGTCCCTGTTTTTTGACCATTTTGCAGTATCGTATGGTTATTCTTTTTTCGAAGTTCTTTGTTGATGAAAATAAATTTGTCTTTAGAAGATTTGTCAGAAGGAAATCCGTCAGCAGCCTGGAATTCCGGAAGTTTCCAATTTAAAAAATTTTCCGAAATAGTAATCGTGTCGGGTTTAAAATTTTTATTGCGAATATGATGATAAAACCCGCTTCGCGTTCTGTTTCCCGCCGGATCAACCGCTTTCACAAAAAGATCCGTTTTGTTGCTATAATCAAACGGGACCGCAAAAAAAGCCAGATAAAGATCATGGTCTTTAAAATATCCGGAATAGCCGGGAAAAAAATCGTCTCCGACAAAAACACCGCTTTGGGTACATTGTTCGGATAATTTATAAATCACCAGGCCCGAGCCACCTTTGGCAACATTATGCTGACTGCTTAGAATTGATACAACCGGTGGTTTTGTATCAATTCTAATTTCCTTTTCAATATATGTTTGATTTCCCTTCCACCAATCCCGCCAAGCGTGATCCCAGGCAGCAATTCTCAATTTTGCCCGGCCATCTGAAAGGTTCATTTTTTTGGCATTAATATTCAATTGAATGGGCACTTGATGGATGCCCCCCTTTTGTAAAAATCCTCTGGTACGATATTCTTCATCCAAAAGAACCGTTTCTTTACCATTTTGCAAAAAGCTGATCCAAAGTTTTTTTATACCACTTTTCCGGTCATCGGCGGTACCGGTTATTTCAAAATCAGCCGGAACAACCAGTGACTGAATTTTTAATTCAATGACCGGTTTTTCACCTTCAAATTTTAAAAATAAAACCCCGATTAAGGGTATTAATACCAACACAATTAAGACAATAAGTATCCATTTCTTCAGTCTTTTTCCTTTGTCTTGTTTTTTAAACATTATACACCGACTCCTGATACGTCATCCACCAGATAAATTATATAATTTTAACAGGCATAACCGCTGTTAGCAAGGCCTTATTTTCGTATCTTGACTTTTCAAAGTACGCAGGGTATCAGGTGCATTAACTTTAAATCAGAATTTTAAAAAGAAATAATTCCGGCTAAAGCTTGGTCCAACATTATTTCAATGTCATCATACCGTATCTTAGGAGATATTATGGTCAATCCCGTACTGATTAGAAATATTCGCATCGGTCGTCCTGAACCATTTGTCCTTATTTCAGGCCCATGCGTGATAGAAGACGAACAAACAACTTATGACATCGCAGCCAGGCTAAAAAAGCTGACTAACCGACTTCATATCCCGTTTATCTTTAAAGCCTCTTATGACAAAGCCAACCGGACGTCGATAAATTCATTTCGGGGGCCCGGGATTAAAAAAGGTCTTGAAGTTCTTCGTTCTATACACAATGAGCTGGAAATCCCTGTTATTTCAGATGTTCATCAGGTAAGCGATATTGAAATGGCCGCCCAATCCCTTGATGTGATCCAGATCCCGGCCTTTTTATGCCGTCAAACAGATCTGGTTGTTGAAGCAGCAAACACCGGTAAACCCATTAATGTCAAAAAGGGTCAGTTTTTAGCCCCCTGGGACATGAAAAATGTGGTCAATAAAATACTATCTACTGGCAATCAAAAAATTATTCTCACGGATCGGGGGGTTTCGTTTGGTTACAATAATCTGGTGACTGATTTTCGGTGCATCAAAATTATGCATGAAACAGGGTTTCCGGTAATTTATGATGCCACCCACAGTGTTCAACTGCCCGGCGGGGCGGGTACCGCTTCAGCCGGCCAGCGTGAATTCGTTCCATTACTGGCAAGGGCTGCCATTGCCGCAGGTGCAGACGGTCTGTTTATCGAAACCCATCCAAACCCTGAAAAAGCGCTTTCTGACGGTCCCAATTCGATAAAATTTGATGAAATGGAAAAACTCCTGGTTCAATTAAAGTCAATTGAAGCGGCATTACTTTAAATTGGCCCCAGAAACAATTATTTAATCCTATAATATAAATTAGTTATTACCTTTTATGAATATTTTACATTAAGCAATGAACGATTCACCATTAAAAAATATAAAACTGCTGCTGCTGGATGTTGATGGTGTTCTGACCAGTGGTCATATCATTTATTCCGGAGCCGACATTGAAACTAAAATGTTTAATGTAAAAGACGGATTGGGTATCCGCTTATTACAGACAGCCGGAATAGATGTCGGCATTGTCACGGGAAGAACTTCTGCGGCGCTTTTAAATCGCTGCAGCGACCTTGGTATTTCGATAATTTATGACGGTATTAAAGCCAAAGGCGAACTTTTTGATACGATTTTAAACGCAACGCATCTTCAGGCACATGAAATCGCTTTTGTTGGAGATGATCTGCCGGATTTATCGCTTATGAAAAAAGCAGGTGTCAGCATCGCAGTGGGGGATGCCCATGATGCGGTAAAAAAATATGCTGATATTACCACCTGTCGAAATGGTGGCGAAGGGGCTGTTAGAGAAGTGTGTGAAATGATCCTTGATGCAAAAAATATGTTAGAAAAGATTATAGAAACTTGCAAATAAAACCAAAAAGCAATACCCAAAAAATTAATCTTTTAATCATCGGATTTATCATATTACTTATCGGTGGCATTCTGTTTATTTTTATCAAACATCGATCAAGCCTAAAAAAAAACGATCCGCCTCCCCCTCCTGAAACCACTAACGCCAATCTTTCCATAAAAAATTTTCATCATATCGCTACAGAAAATGGAATTAAAAAATGGACTCTTGAAGCGGCTTCGGCCAGTTTGTATTCTCAGGAAAACATCGTCAAATTAAATGACATTTCAGCTGTTTTTTTTATTAATGACAGCCAGACCGTCACGTTAAAAGCAAATAACGGCGAATTAAATTCCAAAACAAATGACATGACCCTCAGTGGCCGCATTGTGGCTGAAATGCTGCCATATACCCTTACAACCGAAAGCTTGAATTATGGCCACCAGTTGCGTATAATACATGCAAATGCGCCTGTAATGATTACCGGGGCGTCAATGATGATGAAAGCGGATACCATGAAATATGATATCAATACCGACAAAATCAAATGTGATGGAAATGTGGAAGGGACATTCCTTGGGAATATTAAATAAATATCAAACACTGAATATTACCGTTTTATTGATCTTGGGGGGGATAATATTGTTTTTATCGTTTTCGGCCACCGGGTTATCACAAAATATTGATGGACTAAATCCTCAACAGGACTTAAAAAAACTTCACATTACCGCTGACAGCCTGGTTGCCAGCCAGAATAACCAGCAGGTTGTTTTCACCGGTCATGTGATTGCGTTATATGAATTAACAACGATTACCTCTGACAAACTCCAGGTTTTTTATAGTGATCAGGTCGACAAGGAAAAAATTAACCGTTCAAGTGTTAAAAAAATTATTGCTACCGGAAATGTAAAAATTGAGCTTGAAGGTAAAACTGCCCAATGCGAGAAGGCGGTATATCTTACATCAACCAATTCACTGACGTTGACCGGCGAGGATGTCCGGCTGCAAAGTGAAGACAGTTATATTACCGGCAATAAAATAACCGTTTTTCAAAATACGGGTCAAATTGTCGTTGACGGGAGTAACGAGAAAAGAGTCAATGCAGTATTTCAACCGGAAGAAAAAAATTCAGAAACGAATCTAAAATAACAAATCTAAAATGACGATATTAGCTTTAAAAAATCTCGTAAAAATATATAATAGAAGACGCGTGGTTGATAATGTGACCCTTGAAATCAACAGCGGTGAAGTGGTGGGTCTGCTGGGCCCCAATGGTGCCGGGAAAACGACCACTTTTTATATGACGGTTGGGTTAATCAAGCCTGACAGTGGAAATGTAGTCCTTGCTTCGGAGGATATAACGGATTATCCTATGTATCAACGGGCAAGAAAAGGGATCGGTTATCTGCCGCAGGAACCGTCAATATTTAAAAAATTAACGGTTAAAGATAATTTAATGGCCATACTGGAATCATTACCCATCTCTAAACAGGAACAGAATGATAAAGCAGATGCCCTTTTAGATGAACTGGGAATAAAACGGCTGTCCACCCAAAAGGCGGCGGTCCTTTCCGGCGGAGAAAGAAGGCGGCTTGAGATCACGCGTGCGCTTGCAACCGACCCTTCATTTATTCTTCTTGACGAACCGTTTGCAGGGGTCGATCCCCTGGCGGTTATTGATATTCAAAATATCATTAAACATCTTACAAAAAGAAACATTGGCGTTGTAATATCCGACCATAATGTCAGGGAAACGCTCGGTGTTTGTGATAATGCGTATATTTTAAACAATGGCACCGTTATTGAATTCGGTTCACCCGAAAAAATCGCATCCAGCCCGACGGCCCGTGAAATTTATTTAGGCTCAGAATTTAAATTATAAAAAATGGCTATTGAATTACAACAAAATCTTCGGCTTCAACAACAGTTGGTTATGACGCCTCAGCTTCAGATGGCGATTAAACTTCTGCAGCTCTCGAAACTTGAACTGGTGGAAATGATTCAGCAGGAGATTGAAACTAACCCGACACTGGAAGATTCCCATATAATTTCTGCTGAGGAAGATAAAGATAAAACCGATAAAGAGCCTTTAAATACAAAAGAAGTGACCATCGACGAAAAATTTGACAATTACCTCGACTGGCATAACTATCTTGACGAATTTAACTCCACCGGCAAAATTCATTTTGAAAGTGAAAAAAAAGATGCGACGGACCTTGAGGCGTTTACAACAAACAAAACGTCGCTTGCCGATCATCTCCGGTGGCAGCTTTTGATGAAGCAGCCTTCACCTGAAGACGAAGAAATCGGCAGCCATATCATTGGAAATATAAATAAGAATGGTTATCTAGATATATCCGTCGAAGATATTGCCGAAAACAGCCATTATTCAACCGATAAAATCCATCAGATTTTGTCACTGATTCAGTCATTTGATCCGCCGGGTATCGGTGCCGCAGACCTCAAGGAATGCCTGCTACTACAGACTAAACATTTAGCAGTTGAAAACCCGCTGATCAATGACATTATCCGCTTTCATATTAAAAATCTTGAAGCCAAACGGTATCAAATAATTGCCAAATCACTAAAAACAGATATCAACAGCGTGATATCTGCTGTGCAATTTATCAAAACCCTGGACCCAAAACCGGGAGATAAATTCAATGATGAGCATCTTATTTATATCATACCGGATGTCTATGTTTATAAAGAAGGAGATGATTATTTAATTTTAATGAATGATGATGATATGCCGAAACTGCATATTAATTCATATTATAAAAAAGCCGTTCGTCGGGGTGAAAAAATTGCGGATGAAACAAAGACCTACCTTAAAGACCGACTTCGTTCGGCTGAATGGCTGATAAAAAGTATTCATCACCGCCGTAAAACCATTTACAATGTCATGGAAAGCATTATTAAATTTCAGCGGGACTTTTTTGATCATGGCATTGCCCATCTTAAACCAATGGTGCTTCGGGATGTTGCTGATGACATTGAAATGCATGAATCTACCATCAGCCGGGTAACCAACAATAAATATGCATATACCCCCCAGGGGATATATGAATTGAAATTCTTTTTTAACAGCTCCATTAATTGCTCAAACGGCGGCACTATCGCATCTGCGAGTGTTCAGGAAAAAATAAAAAGGCTCATTGAGAGTGAAAACCATCAAAAACCGTACAGTGATAAAAAAATTATGGAAATTTTAGAGACATCTGAAATTCACATTGCAAGACGGACAGTTGCAAAATACAGGGAAATGATGGGAATTTTACCTTCAAGTAAACGCAAACAATTTTAAGGAGGACAAAATTTATGCAGATATCTGTAACCTTTAAAAACTTAGACCCCTCCGATCACCTGAAATCTTATGTGCAAAACAAACTAAATAAACTGGACAAGCTGCTTGATAACCCTGCTGAAGCCAATGTTGTCCTTTCTGTTGAAAAAATTCGCCATATTGCTGAAATCAAAATAACCGGCGACCGACT
>CAZQLG010000064.1:0-11113 GCA_964594105.1 uncultured Desulfococcus sp.
TGTACTTCAAGTGCTCGGCAACAAAACAGATGCGGTGCCCTGTGAATGCTTACAAAAAATGAACTTAGGTTTGAAATAATATACGCCTTGGCATGACTGGGGAGATGCTCTATGATTATCGGTTTTGTTCAGACAAAAGGAGGCACCGGGAAAAGTACGCTGGCCGTTAACACAGCTTTTTCCGGTTACATGAAAAGAAAATTCGGTTCCATCGCGTTAGTTGAGCTTGATCCCCAGGGCACGTTAAAAAGCTGGTGGGAAGATCGCGATGAGATGGGGTATGATCCGGGCAATGTGTCATTCCATCATATTTCAAGCACCCAGAAGGAAGTTTTTCAACAGGGTATTAAATCCATATCTGATTATAATGAAATGATGATTATGGACATCCCCGGTGAAAGCACCGGGAAATTGCACACGCGTTTTGCCTGCGCTTTTTGCGATCTGGTGATTATCCCCATGCGGATGTCAACCAATGATGAATCCGCTTTTATGAATAATTTATATCCGATCATTAAAGAAATTATTCGGGCGGTTCCGGGGAAAAAAGGCCAATTTCATGTGTTGCCGGTTTTTACTCACCCCCTGCAGAACTGGCAGAATTGTTTTGATTATTTTGATGACATTCTGCCCCATCAGGTTTCATGCCTTCCCGTCGTATTCCCGACCCGATCTGTTTATGAAAATTATAATCGGAAAGGCTTAAATCTTAATGAATATGCAAAATTGGTTGCGTCAAATAAAAAGTATACGCAGCAGGTAGACAGGGCAATCGAAGATATTGAGAAAATATGCAAAACCATCATGAACGTCGGGAAGGAATATTATGGCATCAACTAAAAAGAATGAAACAAAAATTAAGCGGGCATTTGAGGTGGTCGACCGATTGGAAGAAACTGAGAGAAAAAAGGCCGCTTCAGCAGGTGCCGGCGCATCAGGCGCGGGGAAAAAACAGACGGGCAAACGCTCCGGTCTGCAGTTTCGTTTTTCAATGGACGCGTTAATCTCAGATCAGGACACCCGGGCCGCCAAAGAAGCTGATCTCTATGCCGGTGAATCCAATTTGTTGAATTTTAAAATTACGCTTCCGCATATCTGGAAAATTCCGGTGATTGGTAAAACCGCCTTAAAGCTTATCAAACGTGTTCAGGCGGAAGAATATCCGGAATCCATCCGGGATATTTTAAACTCTTTGAAGAGAAAGAAGAAGTTCTGATGAAGAAAAAATTGTGATCATGAAATTCGGAAGTTATGACTGTTTTACCCTGGTGATGGATTCATTTTTACTTGATGGCGGCGCAATGTTCGGCGTAGTGCCGAAAAATTTATGGGAAAAGAAAATACCCGCAGATGCTGCCAACAGAATTCCCATGCAGGCCAGATCCCTGATCATCCGGGGAAATGACAAAGTTATTTTAGTCGATACCGGTATCGGTGATAAACTTCCGGACAAATTCAAGAGAATTTATGACATTCAGACATCAGTCAGTTCAATGGCAGAGCGACTTTCTCCCTTTGGATTGACGGTGGACGATATCACCGATGTACTTCTCACTCACCTGCATTTTGATCATGCCGGCGGGTCTACGGCCATTGTCGACGGTCAGGTTGTGCCGACGTTTCCCAATGCTGTTTACCATGTTCAGCAGGCGCAATGGGAACTGGCATGCAATCCATCTGTCCGTGACCAATCCAGTTATATTCCGGATAACTTTATGCCTCTGTTGGAGCAGAATGTGCTGAATCTTGTCAAGGGGGCGTCAGATAATTTTTTTGACGGTATTGATCTAATCGTAACGGACGGCCACAGTCAGGGACAGCAGCATCTTCTGGTGAAAGGTGATGCAACCGCCCTTTTTTTCTGTGCGGATTTAATACCGACATCCGCGCATATTCCCACTGCCTGGCATATGGGATATGATAATCATCCGTTAACCATTATGGATGAGAAAGATGCGATTTTGGCCCGGGCCATTGCCGAAAACTGGATTTTATGTTTTGAACATGATCCTGTTATTGCAGCGGCAAGTGTGCGGGAAGAGGCGGGCAGGGTGGTTTTGGGGCAGGTGATGGATTTATGATGAGCAGGGAATCTTATTTAAAGTTGTTCAAAGTCAGACAGACTGAACATTGTACAGATTGAACATCGAACATTGAACGTCCAACGCTGAACATCGAATAAGGATGTCACTTCGCTCCGCTTTTTTTAAATTAAAAAAAGGTGAACCCTCAACATTCAGCAGCTATTTTTTCATTGGGCCATAAAGCGTGTCTGCCTCTTCCGATGCGCCATCCAACGGACTCTTTTTGGCGATCTCTCTGGTAAGTAATTTCTATTTACCAGATCATGTATCGGATGTTACGCGTACCCTTTTACGTACTTGTTTCATACAACAAGCTCAAATCCGGCAAATTCGAAATGCTTATCAAAAGAAAAGACCTGCTTAATTTTTAATCGCTGCATAATCACAAATGAAAGACAGTCCGTGAAACTGATATTTTGGTCTGCATACTTTTCAAGGAATTTTAACGCTTTTAATTCGTCTTTTTCGTTGGTTCGTTCTATTTGAATATCTGCTTCATAAATTTGTTTTAACTTTCTTGCAGCAAATTCAAAATTTGTGCGTCTCCCAAGTATGATAGTCCCGTAAAAAGTCGGATTCCGACGGCAAAGTATAAAAGTTCAAATTCAAGGCGTGCAAATTCTGAGTGATGATTCGTACTTAGCGTACTTTGAAGAAACGAAGAATGCAGCGCAACACAGAATTTGGACTTTTTACGAAGCCGTCAAGTATAGTGGCCAGCTCATCTAACACATGGTTGCTGGTAATCAGTATTCTGTTATCATCTCTTAACTTCTGCCAAATTTCTCTGGAAAGATCATGTTTTCCGTCCCGTATGTGGCAGCGTGACAAGTAAGCACCCGTATCAATAAAGACTTCCCTGTTTTTCATTCGTCACCATATAAATATTTATCCACATTGACAGATAAATCCGTTGGCGTATTCTCACTATCCCAAAAATTATTATCATCTAAGAAGGGAAGGTGTGGTTTTTTTTCATCGCCCTTTGTCGAGATGCTCGACTCCGTGTCTTTTCGAAGATCCTGGATAATTATCTTGATCGGCGTATCAGGTGGGAATTGTTTTAGTGTTTTTAAAGAATCTCTAATGGTTGTCTCAATTTCCATGCCCGGCCTCTTTTCTTTTGTGGTGACCATAAAAAATAATAAATGGTTTATTCATTAATAAAATATCTCTTTATTAATAATTAATCAAATTAATACAAATTATGAGATGTTGGGCGTTCGATGTTCGATGTTCATTTTTCCCGGTTTATCTGGTCTGTTTATTTATGGCATTTATCTGCTTGTATTTGGCTATCAGGTCGAACCATTCTTGAAATAAAACATCCAGTTCAGGCTTGTCTGATGCTTTTATCCGCTGCATTTTGATTTTTAAATCGGATAAATCATCTAAAATATCTTTCCGATCAGGGAATTTTTTTATTAAATACTGATATATTTCAATTGCTTTGTCGTAGTGCCCCTGATCTGCATAAAGCGTTGCAAGGGGTTTGGTATATCTTTGGGCCGGGTCATCCATTATTTATTCCCTTTTTTCATCTTCCTTAAATTTAAAGACAATTTCATCTTTACCGATCATTTTGAGTTCCTGGCGGGCAATATTTTCGATAAATTCCGGATCTTCTTTTAAACGGTTGATTTTTCTGCGCATTTCAATATTTTTTTGCTGGAGTGCGTCGTTTTCAGCTTTTAAAATGCTTACTTTCTGTTTCATGGCATTTAAATCACGCACGCCATTATCACCGATGACAATCAATACCATGTAGGAAATTAAAATCAGAACAGCCAAAAAAAATACAATTTTTAAATGAAATGAATTCACGAAAAAGATGATTTACCCTTTTTTAAAGATTTTTATAATGTCTTTAAGCTCTTGGCATTTTAATACATAAGCGGTCATTCCGTAAACGGATATGCCAATAAATATCCCGGCAAATACAACCCATAGCTGGCTGAAAGCAGAAGACGTTTTTTCAGTATTATGAAAACAGACAAATACCTGCAGACTTAATCCCATTACAAATGCACATATCATGGATTTGGCAATAGACTCAATGATCTTTTTTCCTCCCAGGCCGCCCAGTTTTTTTCTTAATGCCAGGATGAGAAGGATGAAATTGAGCATAGAGGAAAGGGATGTGGCAAGGGCCAGGCCAGCGTGCGCAAGCGGCCCCATCAGGATAAGGCACAGAACGATATTTGCGAAAACAGATACGGTCGCCATTTTTACGGGCGTTTTTGTGTCCTGCAACGCATAAAAAGTGGAAACCACAATGCGGACCCCTGAAAATGCCCAAAGACCGACACTGAAATACAGGAGTGCATCGGCGGTATGCCGGGAACTGATCGGATCAAACGCGCCTCTTTCAAATAGCAGTGCAACAATGGGGTGGCGTAATACCATCAGGCCGGTCATTGCCGGAATGGTTATAAAAAAAATGAGTTTTATGGCATAGGTAAATGTGTCGGTCAATGCCTGCATATCCCGGGATGCTGCCTGGCGGGACAGGCTGGGAAGAATCGCAACCGACATGGAGATGGCAAAAAGTCCTAAGGGAAACTGAACAAGACGGTCTGCATAATAAAGATAAGAGATACTCCCTTCAGCCAGGAAAGAGGCCAGCAACGTGCCGATAAGAATATTAATTTGATAAACGGCCGCCCCAAAAACAGAGGGGATCATCAGGCGCCCGATTTTTTTCAGGCCCGGATGATAAAAGTTTGCTTTTTGCCAGAAATAAAATCCTTTTTGAACGAGAAACGGTATTTGCAGCAGGAGCTGAAGTATTCCGCCAATGATTACCCCAATGGCCAGGCCGATGGTCGGGTCGGACAGGCTGGGTGAAATAAATAAAACAGCGGCAATCATCGACAGGTTTAAAAGAATCGGTGCCAGTGCCGGTGCGGCAAAATGACCGAGCACATTCAAAATTCCCATACTCAATGCAACCAGGCAGATAAAGAAAATGTAGGGGAACATGATCCGGGTCAGGAGTACGGTCATTGAAAATTGTGCCCCGATAAAACCGGGTGCGATGAGAGCGACGATTCCCGGGGCCGCGATAATGCCGATGATGGTGATGATGACCAGGATGACCGACAGCATGCGAACGGCAGACCGTGCCATTTGAAAAGCCTCATCTTTTCCAAAGGTTGTTATATGTTCGGAAAAGACAGGGATAAAGGCAACCGTTAATGACCCTTCGCCGAAAAACCGCCTGAAAAGATTTGGGAGTCTGAACGCCACAAAAAAAGCATCGGTCAGGAGACCGGCCCCAAAAAACCAGGCGATCACCATATCTCTTACAAATCCGAGAAACCGGCTGATCAGGGTAAAGATACCAATAATCCCGGCGGCTTTGGTAAACTGTTTTTTTTCGTTGCGCATGAGTGATCGATGATTTATTTGTAAGTCTGTTTGGGTAAAATTTAAGCAACCTGAGTTGACGGTTTTCAAGTTTGCTGTAGATACAAGGAAAATGGCGCCTCGCTATAGTGAACTATGCGAGGCGGCATTTGACGCCGTAGATGCAGTGAAATCGAAAATCCGTCAAAATGTTTTATATAAATATCTTGACACACCCGGCTGGATCAGGTATCAATCCCATTTATATTTTTATAAAAAACCGTATAAAGGAGTTTGAACATTGGCAAACCATAAATCTGCAGTTAAACGAAATTTACAAAATCAAAAACGGCGTATGCGCAACCGGGCTGTTAAAACCCGTATTAAGGGAATTGTTAAGCAGATCGGTCTTCTTGGAAAAGACGGTGATGCCAGCACCGCTGCTGATGAATTAAATTTAGCCCAATCAGTTATTGATAAAGCTGCCAAAAAAGGTGTCCTTCATCCGCGAACGGCGGCCAGAAAAATTTCCCGGCTGACAAAAAGCGTAAATCGCATTACCGCATAGAAAAACTCGGGATTAGAAGAACGATCCAACCGGGTTTTAAAAATTATCCGTTAATCGATAATAAATCCGCTCGGCAACTCGACTAGAGAGTATTGCTAAAGCGGATTTTTTATTTTTATCAGAATTCGTCTTTTCCGAGCTGACTTCATATGTTTCATGCGCGGATATTGCATTGTCAGACCATAATAGGTTGCCTGCCGATGACGTTAATTTTATCGCAATGGTTACCTGTATTCGCCGTTCAGTAGAGGTGTTGACGCTTTCATGGGAAATCGTCACCGATTCTACTGATTTTATGGTACCGGTCAAAAAGGCGTCTGCCGTTGCCTTATCCGTCAGTCTCAGCCTGTCAAATCTCATGAACTGGTATATCAGATCATTGGCAATCCGGGTTTCCAGGCCATTCTCATTGGTGCGGTTTTCAAAAACACTGATATTGAGTTTTTCAACGTTCTCCGGTAATTCCCCGCTGCCTGAAAATCGATACCCGCAGGCCGTGACCACCAACGATAAAACAATGCATATTCCCATGTTTAAGAAAAAGCGGGGCATTTTTTTCCCTTTCCTAAGTTAAATAACAATATTTACCAGTTTTTTCTTTACAACGATAATCCTTTTAATGGGTCTGTCATCAATGAACCGCCTGACGTTTTCATCTGCCAGGGCTTTTCCCTTGATTGTTTCGTCATCCGCATTGGCATCAATCGTAAATTTTCCCCTGAGCTTGCCATTAACCTGAACGACAATGTTGTATGTGTCGGTGATGAGTGCATCTTCCCGAAATGAAGGCCATGGTGTTGCTGCAAGACGCCCGCTCTCATGGCCCAGGGTTTCCCATAGCTCTTCGGCAAAGTGAGGTACAATGGGAGACAACAGAAGGATGATGGATTCAACAGCGGTTCTGATAACACCGTCACTGTTCGGACGGATTGTGGTGGTGTTCAGATCCATGCCGTACATCATATTCACAAGCTCCATGACCGCGCTGATGGCGGTGTTGAAATGAAACCGTTCTTCAATATCTTTGGAAACTTTTTTGATGGTTAGATGTGTTTTCTGGAAAAGTTTTTTCAGGTCGTCATCCAGTTTATTTGCGGCATCATCATAGGGGGCTGCGGATTTGATTCTTTCCTGAAGGCCCTGTACCAGGCGCCAGATCCGGTTCAAGAACCGGAAGCTTCCGTCAACACTTTGTTCATTCCATTCCAGGTCCTTCTCCGGCGGGGCCGCAAACAGGCAGAACAACCGGACCGTGTCCGCGCCATATTTTTCAAGGAGCGTGTTGGGGTCAATGACATTTTTTTTGGATTTGGACATTTTTTCGACCCGTCCCACAATGACTTCTTTGCTGCATTTGGTGCAGAAATACGTATCTCCTTCAACCCGGGCTTCTTCGGGAAATAAAAATCCATGTTCCGGACAGGACAATGTCTCCTTGCACACCATGCCCTGGGTCAGCAGGCGGGTAAATGGTTCCTTGTAATTTACCATTTCCAGATCATGTAATACACGGGTAAAATACCTTGAATAAAGCAGGTGCAGCACCGCATGTTCAACCCCGCCGATATACTGATCCACCGGCATCCAGTAATCGACTGCTGCTTTGTCGAACATGCCAGTAGCGCAGTGAGGACTACAGTAGCGTTCAAAATACCATGAAGATTCGACAAACGTATCCATGGTGTCGGTTTCCCGTTTAGCGGGCTTGCCGCATTGCGGGCACGTTGTATTGAAAAACGATTCCAATTTGGTCAGTGGAGAACCGCCACCTTCCAGCAGCTCAACATTCTCAGGCAACACCACCGGAAGATCCGCTTCTGCAACAGGTACGATACCGCAGTCTTCACAATGAATCATTGGTACCGGTGTCCCCCAGAACCGCTGCCTGGAAATTCCCCAGTCGCGGAGCCGGTAATTAATGGATCGTTGCCCTAAGTTTTTTTTTTCCAGACAGTCAGCAATTTTTTCCTGGGCATCTTTGTTGCCGATGCCGTCAAACTGCATGGAATTGACCATCATGCCCGGCCCGGTATAGGCTTCCGTTACCGCAATATCTGCGATGTCCTGATCTTCCGGCTTGATGACCACAATGATGTCCAAATCATATTTTTTGGCAAACTCAAAATCCCGTTGATCATGGGCCGGAACCGACATGACCGCCCCGGTGCCATATTCCATTAACGCAAAGTTTGCCGCATAAACGGGCATTCTTCGGCCGGTCAGCGGATTAATGCAATAAGCGCCGGTGAAAACACCTTCTTTTTCATAATCCTCAATTGTCTGGCTGGAACGGTTTTCCAAAGACATCCGCTCCTGAAATTCAATAATTGTCTGTTCCTGGGGCGTGTTTTTGGACAACCTTTCAACCATCGGATGTTCCGGTGCCAGGCACATGAATGTGGCACCTAAAACCGTATCGTGGCGGGTGGTAAAAACTTTGATTGCATAATCAGCGTCTTCAACCGCAAAGTCGATCTCAGCGCCAATGCTTTTTCCGATCCAGTTTTTCTGCATGGTGGTGACTTTATCCGGCCATCCCGGCAGCTGGTCGCAATGATCCAGCAAATCCTGAGCAAAATCCGTTATTTTAAAGAACCACTGGGACAGTTTTTTTTGCCGAACCGGTTTGCCGCAGCGCCAGCAGGCACCGTTTTCCACCTGCTCATTGGCCAGAACGGTATTGCATGGGTCACACCAGTTAACATACGACTCTTTACGATACGCCATGCCTTTTTTAAACATCTGGATGAAAAGCCATTGTTCCCAGCGGTAGTAATCCGGGGTGCAGGTGGCGAGTTCACGGTCCCAGTCGTAGCTGAAACCTAATTGTTTTAACTGATGTTTCATGGCCCGGATATTTTCATAGGTCCATGCAGCGGGCTGGGTATTATTCGCAATCGCCGCATTTTCCGCCGGCATGCCGAAAGCATCCCATCCCATGGGGTGAAGGACATTAAAGCCCTTCATAGATTTATATCGGGCAATGACATCGCCGATGGTATAGTTTCTGACATGCCCCATATGAATTTTACCGGAAGGGTAAGGAAACATTTCAAGCAGGTAATATTTTTCCTTTGAAGTGTCTTCCGTAACAGCATATTGCTTATTTTCTTCCCAGTGTGTTTGCCATTTTGTTTCTATGTTTTTTGGATCGTATCGATTTTCCATTATCTGGCCTTAACCCTTTTTATGATATTATGTGAATTTTGATTTCTATTGTCATAATATTAGATAAATATCAAGGAGAAGGAAATAATTAGGTAGAAGGTTGAAGGTCGAAGTCTGAAGGAAGAAAGTAAAATAAGTCATGGCAACAGGTAATTAGATGCTATTGACTCAAAAAGGGCAGCGGGTGAGTCTCTGTTTTTTACCTTCAGTCTTCGACCTTCACCCTTCTACCTCATCAATCCATGCAACCTGCTTAAATCAAAAAATATTTGACTTGTATCATTCAATTTCATATTTAGATATCAGTTTTTAAAAGAAGCATTTATTTAGATATTCCTTGCATGCCGGGTGCAGCAGGGAATTATGCGGATATACAATTCATTAGAAGGATTTTTATGAGTATTAAAATATTGATCAATGCAGTTGATACAGAAGAATGCCGGATTGCCAAGGTAAGTAACAACCGGTTAGCGGAATTTCATATTGAGACAACGACAAGGGAAGTCACCCAGGGTAATATTTATAAAGCGATTGTTTCCCGGGTTGAGCCGAGTCTTCAGGCGGTATTTGTTGATTATGGTGTTGAGAAAAATGGGTTTCTTCAAAAAAATGAAATTCATCCGGATTATTTTTTAGATGATCCTTCGGGCAATCAGTCTTTGAAGACGATTATCAAAACCGGCCAGGAATTAATGGTTCAGGTCACCAAAGAACCGTTTATGAAAAAAGGGGCAATGCTCACGACTTTTATTTCAATTCCCGGGCGTCACACGGTTTTAATGCCGGGAAGCAAGACGGTCGGTGTGTCCCGTAAGATTGAAGATGAAGCCGAACGAAAACGCATCAAGGAAATCATGGCTCAGATGTTGCCCGAGGGGTTTGGCGTTATTGTACGCACAGCCGGTCAAAAATGTACCAAAACAACCCTGACCAAAGAATTTCGCTCCCTGATGCGCTTATGGAAAAATATCAAAGAAGGGGTAAGCGCGTCTGCGCCGGTTCTTCTGCATAAAGAAGGAACCCTGGCCCAGCGGGTGATCCGGGATTATTTCACCCCGGATATTTCAGAAATTCTTATTGATGATGAAGTGGTTTATAATGAAATCAAGGATTCCCTCAGGATGATTTCTCCGCCGCATCTTAAAATTGTGAAGCGGTATAAAGTAGATAAACCGATTTTTTCAAAACATCAGTTAGAAGATCAGATTGCGTCCATATTTGAGAACCGTGTTCAGCTGACATCCGGGGGGTCGATCGTTATAGAGCAGACGGAAGCGCTGGTTGCCATTGATGTCAACTCCGGCAAGGCAACCCAGAAAAAAAATGTGGAGGAGACCGCCTTACAGACAAATCTGGAGGCAGCCGATGAAGTTGCCCGTCAGTTAAGGCTGCGGGATTTTGGCGGTTTGATTGTGATCGATTTTATTGATATGCGGGACCGGAAAAACAGAGCAAAGATTGAAAAGGCGATAAAGGCTGAGCTTAAAAGCGACAAGGCACGCACAAAGGTCGGACGGCTCTCGGCGTTTGGACTGATGGAAATGTCCCGTCAGCGGATTCGGCCGTCCATTCAGTTTATTAATTCGCAGCCCTGTCGGTACTGCCGGGGAAAAGGGGTCACGCCGACAGTGGAATCTTTGGGGCTTAATTTTCTTCGGCGGCTGCGTCTTGAAACACTGAAAGACGGTGTTTCCGGAATTAAAGGATATGTCCCTAAAGAGGTGGCCGCTTATTTACTAAACCGGAAGAAAAAGGAACTCTTAGAACTTGAGCTTCACCGGGATGTCACCATTACTATCGAAGAAGACCTTTCCATGATACCCGGTGAGGGGTATATCGTCAGAGAATAGTATATTATGTGGTTTTTTCCATACTCGGCTATATTTTCAAAAAAAGAACTGTTTGACGATATCGTTATTTTCAAGTATGGAGTGATCAATTTATT
>CAZQLG010000065.1:0-3348 GCA_964594105.1 uncultured Desulfococcus sp.
GGAGCTTTTTTTTTCCTTTTACCCCATCCGGGATTCCCGGGTCCAGGTATACTACGTCTTGGGAATAAAAATCAGCCAGTTTTTCAGGATTGTTGCCGGTCCATGCCGGCAGCCAGTGTGAGGCGAATTCTTTCGCTTGGTGTGCGTTCATCATAATTTTTTCCTTATTAATATAAACAGTTCGGCCTGCCTTCACCCCATGATGTTACTTTATTCATCAGCCATTCCGCCAGTCCTTTTCGGATATAAAATTTTGGCATCAGCAGGGTGTCGTCTACATCGATAATCCCTTCGTTTATGGCAATGTCCGCCAGCGATGTGTCTGGATAGATTCGAATGCCGGTGGTGAGCTTTAAAGCCTCCAGGTTTAAAGACTCGGCAAATTCCAGACTTTTTTTCACCGTTGTTTTGGTTTCGCCGGGCCCACCGAACATTAGAAATCCCAATTGCGCAATGCCGTATTTTTTCAGCATGATGGATGTTCGGCGAATATCTTTTGTGTTAAATCGTTTATTAAAGCGTTTGAGAATTTCATCCGAGCCACTTTCAAAACCCAACGCCACTTCCCGGCATCCGGCGCGTGTCATTTTTTGTATCAGTCGCTCGTTGATTTTGGCAGGGTATAAAATACATCGCCAGGCAATGTTTAAGCTTTTGGATATGATTTCGTCACACAACGCTTCCGCATAGGCAGGGGGCAGATTGAATGTGTTGTCTACAAAGAAAAAATGCTTAAATCCTGCATCCGTATAAGCAGTCAGTGCTTCAATGGCTCTTTTTACAGGTAATTTACGAATCAGCCGACCTTCTATGGAACCGGTGGAGCAATAAGAGCAGTTCATGGGGCACCCCCGCCGGGTCTGGAATGGAATCCACAGGTTTTTTTCTTTTATTTTATCCGGGATATTTAAGTGAATACCGGGGAGTGGAAAACGAATTCCGGGTGTGTTTTTGATGCACTGTCGGGGCATGACCGCACCTTGTTTCGGCAGGTAAAGGCCGGGAATGTCAGTAACCGGCTGATGGGCTGAAATTTTGCGCAAAAGATCGGGGAAAGCAGCTTCTCCTTCCCCCTTGATTCCCATGTCCGCGCCCAGGTAATCAAGTGCTGCCGCCGGAAAGATGCTGTAGCCCGCGCCCCCTATGATAATTGGCGATTCGGAGTGTTCCCGACACCAGGTAATCACTGATTTGACTGGGGTGAGCATGAAACCCGGATTTTTTATATCCTGGGTGTCGATATTGCGAATGGAAATTCCGATGGCATCCGGTTGAAAGCTGCTGATGGTTTCTTTCAGCAGTAATTTTGCGTCTGCCGTATCCATCAGGTTGATCATTTTTGTTTCAAATTCCTGCACCGGAAGAGCGGCATGAACAAAGGCAAGGCCCAGTGGCAGCACCGGTATGTTGATGGTCTCAGTGTTTACAGAAATTAATAATACTTTCAACGATGGTATTCCTTTGTTTTTAAGCATTCACAGGACACCGCATCTGCTATGTTTATATTAATAATTTACCCCTTGCAAGCGTTGCCATATATTGATCATTTCCAGGTCCATCTGCATATCTCTTCCGCGGGTGGTGAGATAATTTCCGATCATGACACCATTGGCGCCAGCCATGAATATCCAGGACTGGTAATCCTTTAGCGTGTGCTCCCGACCACCGCAGATGGTTATATCGGTTTGTGGGTTGATAAATCGAAAGAGGGCGATTGATTTTAATGCGTCCATAGGAGACAGGGACGGCTGGTTTTCGAGCCGGGTCCCGGGGATGGGGATTAAAAAATTGATCGGGATTCTTTTAACTTTGAGGTTCTTTAAGGTGAAGGCCAGTTCGATCCGCTGGGCCCAAGACTCCCCGAGTCCGAGAATACCGCCGGAACATGCCAGAAGGCCGGATGCTGTGGCGGCTTTTAACGTCTCAATATCTTCCGCATAGGTGTGGGTGGTGCAAATCCGGTCAAAAAAACTTTCCGCAGTTTCAAGATTATGATGATAATTGGTCATGCCGTTTTGTTTTAAGGCACTCGCCTGGTTTTCTGTTAACATCCCAAGCGATCCGCAGATGGTGAGACTGGTTTTGGCTTTTATTTCAGCGGTTGCGCTGCAGATGATTTTGATTTCAGCATCCGTTAGTTGCTCGCCGCTGGTGACCATGGAAAAAAAGGACGCACCTGATTTTTCCATTTCCAGGGCATTGGCCACCATTTTTTCTTTGCTCAGCAGCGGATAGGTTCGGATATCGGTTTTGTGATGAGCGGATTGGGCACAAAAAGCACAGTCCTGAGAACAGTGGCCGGACTTGGCGTTGAGGATGGTGCAGGTGAATATTTCTTTCGGCAGATATGCCGACGTAATTTTGTTGGCACCGGCCAGAAAATCAATGATGTCATCACCGGCCAGGTCGGACAGGACAAGTGCTTCTTGTTCAGAGATAGCGTAAGTATGATCATTGAGTATTTTTTCAGTTATTTCAAAAATTGATTTGTTTGACATGAATGTACTCCATAAAATATGTGTGCGCCTGTTTATTTTTTAATTAGATATTGGGCCAGATCATTAATTTTTTGAAAAGTTTTTCGATATGATCGTTTGACCCACGGGATTATGTTTCCAACTAACTTATTTCTAAACTTTTGAAATGATTGATAATTTGTTTTTTTAAACAGTGGTGATTCGTCACCATGAAAGATTTTCAGCATATCACCGGCTTCGGGAATCAGTTTTTGGGAATACTTAAAACAGCTGATAAACAACAGGTATGTCGGGATCATGACAATAAATCCGGTTGTTTTCCAGTCTGAAAAACCGTATTCATATTTAATATAATAAGCGACCGCACCGGTAAGTGGAATGCCCCAGTACAGTAGTTTTCCGAATAATCCCTGTGACAGATAAAGGTAATGGCAGATGTGCGAAAAACGACCGAATGCACCAATTGTAAAGCAAATTATAAACGCTGACAACGTGACTTTACTGCTGAAATAAACCAGATTCAGGTCTGAAAGTTCAAAGATGGTCGTTGCCTGCTCGGGGTACAGGGATATAAATTTTTTCCCCATCGGGGTGCTCATATACAGATACCAAAACATGTCAAATGTATAGTATATGATAAAACAGAGTACCCCTGTGGCTGTAATCAGAAGGGCGGCCTCAATCAGTGTGCTGATAAATTTATTAACATAATTGAAAACAGGGTTTTTTCGGGAAAAAATGCGTTTAGATAATACCCGATTGGTTAAAAAAATAACCGCCGGATGATCAGTCAGTGATTCATGAACGGAAGATAGAAAATCAATAAAGAGTAGATAGTATTCTTTAATAAGGTGGAATTTTATTTTGAGAA
>CAZQLG010000065.1:3448-10966 GCA_964594105.1 uncultured Desulfococcus sp.
TTCCGGTTGTTTTTTTATTTGACGGTCTTTGGCGATTTTGAATAATGATTGAAATTCCAGGATCGGTTTGTCTTCATCATTGTATACTATTGCCGTTCCCTGGATAGTTCTTCCACCCTCAATTTTTGCCTCGGCCCGGGCGGTTATAATCCCTTTTTTTACCGGGTATAGAAATTTTGAGTTTAAAGAAATGGTGGCGAAATGTGTCTGGGGCGGTAAAATGCTTTTAATCGCCATAACAACGGCTGTGTCGGCCAGGCTGACAATTGCGCCGCCATGCATTAACCCGGCACCCTGAGCATAATCGTAGTAAAACGGCATGCTTAAGATCGCTTTGGCTTTTTCTGCTTTAATGATTTTCATATTCAGCAGCATTTCAAACGGCGCGCAGCTGATCCAGTTCTTGAGTTTAATATTATGGGGCCCGGTGGATTCTGAATTAATGGGTTCGGGTAGTTTTGTCATTTATTTTCCTGTTTCAATCATTGCTTTCAAATGAGTTTGGTTGTGCAGTTGTTTCGCCTTGTTAATTATGATAACTTTTATCTTTATCATAACTATCGTCAATTTTCCAGCAGGAGTAAGGCTGTTCTCATGAAAGTAATGACAATTAATTTGCGTTTTGAAAATGATCGTGACGGTGAAAATGCCTGGGCAAATCGTCGTGAACTGGTTGTTGAAATCATTAACCGCTATCAGCCGGACATACTCGGAACACAGGAAGGCAAATGGACCCAGTTGATGTACCTGAACGATCAGTTGCCGGAATATGAGATTGTGTTGCCGGGCCGGACACCGGATAAAATAATTCAATGTTCCACTCTTTTTTTAAGAAAAGAAGATTTTACGATTGAGGATTGCCGGGATTTCTGGCTGTCCAAAACCCCGGATGTCCATTTAAGTAAAAACTGGGACAGTGCGTTTCCCCGGATGATCAGCATTGCCCATATCCGGGTCGGGAAATCACATCAAAAAATCATTGCTGCGGTCACCCATCTGGATAATCTCGGCGTTGAAGCCCGGTTTGAACAGGCAAAAATCATTTCTCAATGGGCAGATCAACAACAATATCCCATTATTCTGATGGGTGATTTTAATGATGATCCCACATCCCGGGTTCACGAAGTGCTGACGTTGCCGCAAACCAGTCTTTGTGATGCATGGGTGGCGATTTCTGGGGATGAATCTGAAAAAAGTTATACCCATCATGGGTTTAGCGGAGTTCCCCAGTTATCGCGGATGGACTGGATTCTGGCTACCCCGTCTTTTAAGGTGAAGGCTGCGAAAATTATTCATGATGAATTTAATGGCCGTTATCCGTCAGATCATTTTCCGTATATGGTCGACATAGAGTTATGACCAGGGGGATCTGTAAACAGCCCCAGCGTAACCCCATCTTTAAAGTGGACATACCCTTCTTCACAGATTTTGAAAAACGGAATGGCAGCCGAAGTGAGAGTGGCAATCGTCAGCAATGGATCTGGATGCGGAACACCGGCGCTTGCCAATACCTGCTGAATTCTTTTTGAACGAGCGGCAATTTCTTCAATCGGCTGGTCAGACAAAACACCGAATATGGGAAGCGGCAATTCTTCTAAAATATTTTTCTGATCAATGACCACAGCACCCCCCTGGAGTTTATGGATGCGGTTGACAGCCAATGCCATATCTGCGTCATTGGTTCCGATGACGATTATGTCTGCAGCGTCCCATGTGGCGCTGAAAGCAAATGCCCCGGATTTCAGCCCGAACCCCTTAATAAAGCCGGTAAACATATCGCCGGGAATGATGGCACGGTCAATAGCGGCAATTTTAAGAAGGTCGTTTTCAGCATCCGCATGAATAGATCCGTTTAATACCGGCAAATCAATTACCTTCTCACGGGTAACCAGGTCCGTAATCATTTCAATGACACGAACATGCTGAATAGTATTTTGGTTTATTGGTTTTATGTTAAAATCTGAAGGCACAAGGTGCCTTGGCAGAGTGATACTGGTTCTGGCTTTATGGGAAAATGTGTGAGGGCGCGGATCGACCAGGCGCTTGCCGTTTTGGGCGATAATCTTTCCATTACTGATGACTGTTTCCGGTGTGACGGTTGAAATGTCCGGTACAATCAGGATGTCCGCATATCTTCCCGGGGCAATGGCGCCGATCTGGCCGTCTAAAGAAAAATGTTCGGCAATATTTAACGTAGCCATGCGGATGGCATCTTTTGGTTTAAATCCCAAATCGATTGCCTTTTGAACAATGGCTTCCATGTATCCGTTTTCTTGAATTCCGGATGGGGAAAGCCCGTCGGAGACCAGTGTGCATCTTCTTAAGTCCACATTTGCGTCTTTGATTTTCGCAATTTCTTCAAGCTCTTTTCGGACACTGCCTTCCCTGATCATTACACAAAGACCGAGGCGTAATCGATCAATGACTTCATTTGCTTTAATGGGTTCATGGCAGGAAGAGACACCGGCGGCAATATAGGCATTTAATTTTTTTTCACTGGCACCAGCGGAATGTCCTTCAATCGTTTTACCTGATATAAGAGCCTCTTTAAATGCCGGCAGATAAACATCAGGTTCCTGTAATACGCCCTGCCAGTATGATTCTCCGATGCCCAACACATCATCGCGGGCAAGCAATTCCTTTAAATTATTTGTTGAAATGCCCCGGGTTCGATGACTGATTGAAACCATTGCCGGAGCCACAGTGAAAATTTTTATGGGCTGGTCATTTAAAGATGCCAGCAATTCAAGAACACCGGGATTGCCGCAAACAGGGTAGGGTTCGAATATTTCTGTAACAATGGTGGTGGTGCCGCCGGTCATGGCATATTTTAGAAAATTCTCAGCTGTAAACATCCACGCGATATGGGTATGGCCGTCAATGAAACCGGGAATAAGGGTTTTGCCGTTTGCATGAATTATTTTTGTCTGGTCACCGACACCATTTTTTGGATCCTTGCCCACATAGGCGATCTTTTGATGTTTTACGGCAACGGATAATCCGTCGAGCAGTTCACCGGTAAATACGTTGAACAGCCTCCCGCCTGTAATGACAAGGTCCGCAGGTTCAGCGCCCTGAGCAACATTCATTAATTCCTGAGTGGTGTCAATATAGGTCATTTTATGTTCCCTCCATGATAACCGGTCTTATATTCTTAATTGGAAGGCAAAAGGTAAAACTGCTTAATGTGTTTAATGATAATTATTTGCCGGAGCCTGATTTTTCAGAAGTTGCCGGCCAGCAGCATGTTAAGCGGGCTTTGGAAATCATAATCTGATAATGTTATAAATAGTTTAACCCATTTCGAATTTCCCTGAATTCCATCATCCGCATAAACCACATTTTTAAAAACACATCCATTCTTATATTTGCATTCATCAAGATTCAATATTTAAATGTACAACCAGTTTTACCTCTATATATAGTGTCAATCACGATAATAGAAAAATTGCGACTTTTTATCGATAGTCCTCGCTGCTGAAGATTGTTGCAATACTGTCGTTTTGGCTTCGGATATAGTGTTTTAAGTCAAGACTGCTTTTATTGTCAGAAAAAATCAGGCCAGAAAATAAGTCTGGTAGTTAGAGCACAAAAATGTAAAAATCAGCTAAAGATAGAGCCGCATTCTCAATTGTAACTCACATATAGGTTAGAAGCTCACCGCGCTGAGTTTCCCTCAAAAAAAATTCAGGTCTACTATATGAGAAATGAAAGCGTTTATTTCTTTACGCCTGGCAACAGCCGCTTGAGAGTGATTCGCAATGGACGGAGCATCATACGGAGTCTGAGCATCCCAAAGCCCATAGTCATAGTCGATACGCGAGAAAAAGAGCCGTTTCCCCTGCAATCCAATCACCCGAACTGGATTGCCGGTGAACGCCGGGCAGCACTAAAAACGGGCGATTACACCGTGGAAGGGATGGAAAATCTCCTTTGTCTGGAGCGAAAGAGTTTACCGGATATGGTGGATTGTTCTGTCACCAGCAGGCAGCGCTTTATTGCTGCTTGTGACCGATTGTCTAAATTCACCTGGAAAGCCATTCTAATAGAGGCGACCCTTGAGGATATCAAAGGAGGCTTTGAACAGTTTGATATTCCGTCCAATGTCCATCCTAATGTCGTTTGCGGCACCTTGGATGCCATTGAAGCAAAATTTGGTATCCCCATTATATATACTTCGACAGTAAAAGATCTTGCCACGGAGCGTGCTGCGAGTTGGCTTTCAAAACATTTTACCTACTGGTGGCTGGAGCAGAACGGGCATAGTCGGGTGCTGATTGACTCGGATCAACTTTGACCTTTCCAAGCGGTTTATAATTAATGCTTCACAATAGGAGAATAACCATGAGTTTTACTTGGATTGATTTCTTTGAAGAGTTAGCGGATAAGATTTTAAACTTCCGAAATAACCAAAAAGGACTGATAGAGGTCTTAAGAAGAACGGATATGTTTGACAAAGGTCTTACTGATCGAGATTCTGACGGTAATTATTTTCCAATGGAAGAAATTGATCCTTTTACATTTTTTTCATTATTAATGAAATATGGTTTTGATAAAAGAATAATTGTATTTGAATTTTTAAAAACTGAACTTGAGATTAAAGCCCAATTACCAGAAGATAATGATGGTGTCCCTTCATCCTTGGCTGTAAGTTCATGGTTAATATCTTATAAAGCCGACAGGCAGGAAACAGATATTTCTACTTTATGGGATTTATTTGAGGCTGCATTAAAAAATAATATCACAAATGAATTATTTGAAAGAGCACTGAATATAAAGGGAGCCGGTTATTCGAAGATTACACAAGGTTTATTTCGAATAAGGCCTCGCTTATATTTCCCGATCGATAGACAGACGAAACCTTTTCTGAAAAACCACTCCATCAGTTTTGCTTGTGAAAAAACAAAAAAATACAGTGACTATGAACATTGCTTGAACAAAATCAGCCAAGTTTTCCCTGAATCTTCATTCTATGCTTTGTCACACCGAGCTTGGGAGGAGAAACATCCCCCTAAATCCCCTGAAAATGAAAAGAAAGACGCCAAGCCAAGTAATGTGGAAAGTGAAAAAAGTACTGAGAATATTTTACGTTATTGGATTTACGCCCCAGGACCAAACGCCAAGTTCTGGGATGAGTGCTGGGCAAAAAGCATAATGGTGTATGGTGCAGATGAATTGTTGGATCTACAGACGTATGAAAGCAAAAACGCCATAGAAGAGGCGCTCAAAAAAGCATTGCGGACAAAGGGTAGGCCAACCAATGATGCTCTTGCCGCTTGGGAATTTTCTCGTGTTGTCAAGCCGGGCGATGTTATCATCTTAAAAAAAGGCAGAAAGCAATACATAGGCTACGGTAACGTAACAGGTCCCTACGTTTATGATGCGAGACGGGCCACCTATCGTAATGTAAGAACCGTCAATTGGGTAAAGAAAGGTGAATGGAACGAGGCTGGGGAGCCTATCGTTCTAAAGACATTGACCGACATCACAAAATATCCAGATTATGTTGAAAAACTGAAGAAGTTAATAGGCATAGATTTGAGGCTAATGCCGGCGCTCAACACGATCCTCTATGGTCCACCCGGCACCGGAAAAACATACAGATTAAAAAATGAATTCTTTAAAAAATTCACAGACGAACAATCAACAAAAACAAAAGCGGAATTTTGTGAAGAAATAGTAAAGGATCTGGCTTGGTGGCAGATTATCAGTATTGTAATGATAGACCTCAAGAAAGCAAAGGTTCAGGATGTTTTTGAACATCCCTTATTACAGGCAAAAGCAAGAATTTCAGAAAATAAAACTCCTAAAAACACAATTTGGGGCTTGCTCCAGCGGCATACAAAAAACGATTGCCCTAATGTAAATTTCGCAAAAAGAGATAATCCTCTATTTTTCTGGAAAGATGAAAAATCTTTGTGGTCGGTGGATGAAGAAATGGCACGAGCTGAAACGCCTGATTTTTTTGATGTCTTGGAAATATACCACAGCTATCGGCCGGAAACAAAAACAGAAAAA
Organism: uncultured Desulfococcus sp.; assembly: GCA_964594105.1. GTDB lineage: Bacteria > Desulfobacterota > Desulfobacteria > Desulfobacterales > Desulfosalsimonadaceae > SURF-3. The sequence continues at coordinate 9,467 of CAZQLG010000065.1, forward strand.
CGATATGTCTTTACAACCTTCCACCAATCCTACAGCTATGAGGATTTTATTGAAGGCATCAAGCCCAGATTATCAAAATTGGAAGATGAAATTGAAACACAGGATGTAGATTATCACATTGAAAACGGCATTTTTAAAGAAATTGCTGAAAAAGCTGAAAGCCATCCGGGAAAAGAGTATGCAATATTTATTGATGAAATAAACAGGGGTAACATTGCAAATATTTTCGGTGAACTGATCACGCTCATTGAAGAAGATAAAAGGATCGGTTGTAATAACGAAATCCGGGCGGTTTTGCCGTACTCCAAAAAAGAATTCGGCATCCCCAAAAATTTATATATCATCGGCACAATGAACACGGCTGACCGCAGTGTCGAAGCTCTGGATACCGCTCTGCGTAGGAGGTTCTCGTTTGTTTGCGTTCAACCGGACCCGGAAACATTGTCTGAAGAGCCGTTTGCCTGCATCGGAATTGAATTGGACAAGATGCTGACAGCAATCAACAGCAGAATTGAAAAGCTGTTAGACAGCGATTACTGCATCGGGCATTCATATTTTATGGCAATTCAAAATCGTCAAGCCCCCCTCAATGAACTGACCACAATATTCTTAAACAAAATCTTACCTCTTCTCCAAGAATACTTTTATGGTGATTGGGGAAAAATTATTCTCGTTTTAGGAAAAGGCTTTATAGAAAAAAAAATAAACTCTGTAAAATTTTTATCCACAGAAGAATATGAGGATCATGAAGAGTTTGAGGAAAAACCGATATATAATTTCACTGACTCAGAAATATGGACTTTAGAGACTTTCAAAGGTATTTATGAGTAAGCCTAAAAACATAATCCAAGTCTTTGAACATCAGACTTTGAAGGTCAGTACCGATCCGAAATTTTCGGCATCTCATTTCAAGGCGTTGGAGAGATACGGCTATAAAACTCGTGAAAAATATTATTCTGTCGGGAATAAACGAATAAAATTTTCAAATTATGTCGGTGTTATCCAGGTTAAAAACCTTACCATCGAAATCCTGCCAAAAGCCGACAATACTGATTTAAATGAAGCATCCAAAGACAAGTGGCATGACGCTTTAATATCGATGCTTCATGAATGCAAGCTGATTAAGTTGGATTCAATTTTAAATGCCAGGTTAAAACTCAAGTCTGCATCAATTCTTGATCTGTATTTTGATGTTTTTTTGACAGAAACTGAAAGGATTGTAAGGCAGGGCTTTATAAAGTCTTACAGAAAAGTTTCAGAAAATCTGAATAAAGTAAAAGGTAAAATCCAGTTTACCGAACATACACGCAGAAACTATCTTCATAAAGAGAAGTTCTTTGTTGAACATAAAGTCTATGATGTAAACAATAAATTCAATCAAATCCTTTTAAAAGCACTGATCATCCTTTCTGGAATATCAAATAATCCTGCCTACAATATCAGAATAAAAAAATTACTTTTGGACTTCGAAAGGGTTGAAGAGACAAATATAACAAGCTC
>CAZQLG010000066.1:0-10960 GCA_964594105.1 uncultured Desulfococcus sp.
GGCGAATCACATTCCGGATAAAAATGTGTTAAAACCAATTTTTTTACATTTGCCAGACGCGCTATCTTTCCTGCGTAAGACGGGGTTAAGTGCCCGTCTGTTTTCAGTTGATCGGGCAATGCGCACTCACAGATCAAAAGATCCGCGTTTTGGGCCAGTTTGATTAAATTTTCGCTGTAATCCGTATCCCCGGAATAGACCACGGAAGTACCGTCCGGGATGGTTAGTTTAAATGCAATACTTTCAGGGCTGTGTTCGACCGGTGTTGAGGTGACAGTAAATCCATCAAATTTATGCCCATCATTTTGCGCATGGTCGAATTCAATAATGTTCATCCGTCCGTTGACATCAATCCAGTTATTATAAACTGATTTCAACTGGTTGTAAAATGACAAAAAACCGGTCCCGCCACATACGGTCAGCCGTTGATTTCGTCGATTGCCATCCGGGTATTTGTTTGCAAATAAAAACGGCACCAGCTCGCCGGTGTGATCCGGGTGAAAATGGCTGAAAAAAACATGGGAAACATCAAAAATATTTACCCCGGCTTCCAGAAGCCGGCGCATGGTGCCGGGGCCGAGGTCAAATACAAGATTTTTATCATCTGCCTGAATCAGAACGGAACAGGAACTCCGTGTCAGGGAGGGTACACAGGTGCCGGAACCGAGTATGGTGACGGTAATATTATTTTTTTCTGGATTGTTTTCCATGCGTCGGGTTGTTTTCAAATTTACGAATGAGCCATGTTAAAAGTTTTTTTGGGTCATTGATATCTATCTGGCCGTCTAACAGGGATATCTGTGCTTCTGCCCGTGCCATACTGCGATGCCCGCCGGCAGACCCAAACATTCCGAATTTATTCGATATCAGTGCGCCGGCATCTTTGCGGGTCCCGTCATTGCGGACCACGATGATCAGCTTGTCTTTATGGATTCCGGAAACAACGCTCCAGGTAACTAAGTTAAACCGCATGAAAAAATCTGCAATCAATACACAAATGTCTGTATTTTCAATAGGTCCCAGGTGGACAAAAATTTTGTTGCGGGAGATTACGTAATTGTTAATTGCTTTTGTAAAATCAGCTAAAAAATCAAGCCGAAAATCCACCTGTTCAATCTTTCGGGCCAGATGGATATTGGCATGTTTAAAAAGAAACTGAAAGGCGCGCATATCTTCATTAATGGCTTTTCTTTCAAAATTGGCCGTATCGGTTTTGATGGCGTAAAAAAGTCCGGTGGCGAGCTTGGGCGATGGTTTGATCTTTGCGGCCCGCAAATATTCCGTCATGATACTGGCGGTGGCTCCGTACTCAGGCCGGATATCACTAAACGGAGCCGCAATTCCCGAGTTTTCATGGTGATCTATGATTACCGTATATTCAAAATCTGCAAATGCGTCATTGTGATCCGGCTGGGAATCAATAATGATAAATTTATTATAGTGGTGGATTTCCACCTTGATCAGGTGGATGAGCGTGACGTCAAGAAGCCGGATCATTGCCATGTTATCCGGCCGTGTGATGGTATTAATATTGGATATGGTTACATTGATCACCCGCCGCCATAAAATCCGTTTAACGGCCATTGCGCTGGCAATGGAATCGGGATCTGCATTAATGACAATCAGAACATGATCGGAACCGGTGAACTGATCATAAAACCGGTTTAATTTTTCTATATTTGTTGAAGACACGGTAAACCGGCCTCTATTGTGATTATGGGGTATGTGTTTAAATTCAATTGAACCATCACATCATAAAACTCCATAAAACGCCAGCCGCCACCGCAGATCCGATCACGCCGGAAATATTCGGCGCCATGGCATGCATGAGCAGAAAATTGGTCGGGTCTTCCTGTTGTCCGACAATCTGAACAACCCTGGCGGAATCGGGAACTGCGGACACCCCGGCAGCCCCTAATAACGGGTTGATTTTCGGACGTAAAAACAGGTTTAGAAATTTGGCAAATAAAAGGCCGCAGGCAGTTGCTACACAGAAGGATGCCGCGCCCAGCACAAAAATAAGCACGGATTTGGGTGTTAAAAAAACATCTGCCTGGGTACTGGCCCCAACGGTAAGTCCCAATAAAATGGTTACCGTGTCAATAACAGCCGTTCGTGCGGTCACGGCAAGACGTTCAGTGACAACCGCTTCTTTCAGAAGATTGCCAAAACACAGCATTCCCAGAAGGGGAATGGCGGCCGGCGCAATGAAACAGCAAAGCAGCAATGCCACAATGGGAAAAATTATTTTTTCCATTTTTGAAACGATTCGCGGTTCTTCCATTCGGATCAATCGTTCTTTGCGCGTGGTCAGTAATCTCATAATCGGCGGCTGGATAACCGGAACCAAAGCCATGTAAGAGTAAGCAGCCACGGCAATCGGACCGATTAAGTCCTTTGCCAGCGCCGCAGTAAGAAAGATGGCCGTGGGACCGTCAGCCCCACCGATAATGCCGATGGAGGCGGCTTCGTTTGGCGGAAACCCCAACGCCAGAGCCCCTAAAAAGGTGATGAAAATTCCTGCCTGGGCGGCGGCACCGAGCAGCATGAGTACTGGCCGGGCAAGGAGGGTGGAAAAATCCGTCATAGCACCAATGCCCAAAAAAATCAGGGGCGGATAAATTCCCTGGGTCACGCCAAAGTAAAGATAATGCAATACACTGTTGTCTTCATAAATTCCCAGTCCCAACCCTTTAAAGACCGGAATATTACCGATAAGGATGCCAAAACCGATGGGTACCAGAAGCAGCGGTTCATAATGCTTTGCAATCCCTAAATATATAAAAATACACCCAATACCGATCATAATAAAATTCCGATAGTCTGCCAGCGCAAACCCGGTATTGGCAAAAAACTCCATCAGCAGTTCCATAGGGGGGTCATTACTCCTTTTCAAGAATCGTTGTATACACGTCGTGGTCCCAGTAATAAAGCCCTTTGCCATCAGGAACAATGAGTTTTGCGAAAAGCAGGTCGTTTACCGTCGAATACGGTCGCCCTAAATCGATCTGCTTTGCCAGCATAATTAATTTTGGCAATGAAAACGGATCCTTCATTGACTGGGTCAAAACATGAAATTGACGCGCAGACTCATTAAAATTTTCGCTGGCTCTAATTTTACGATGCGGAATCGTTTTTTTCGGTTTGGAAAACAATTTCCCGATTTTTTTAATACACTCTTTTCTTTTTTCCCAAAGAGTTAGGCCTTTATGCAGTTGGGAGATGATAAATGATAATGTACACAGCGCGGTGAATACAATACATAGACCTGTCGCAGAAATGTTCCATCCATTATAAAAGGCGATGGCTTCAAATCCTTTCAAATTAAACTCCTTCCATAGGTGCATTCGCTGTTTTTAACCAAATCCTTATCGGTTCTCTTTCGTTGTAAGCGCGCCTTTTACAAAGGCTTTTCGTAGACGGACAATTTCGGTGACTTTTTTAGTAATTTTGCTTCCCAGTCCGGTGTCCTCCTGCATTAAATGGAGAAATTCTTCCACATGAATGGTGAGGACTTCGCCGTCTGTGAGCGCAACAACGCTTTCGTGATAGGTGAACGGGCCGGCAACCGTGGACCACCCAAGCATGGCGCCTTTGTTGTGAAGGGTAAAGGCACGTCCATCCTTGAAGTAAATCATATAATTTCCGGAAATAATAATATAAAACATTTGAGGCGTATCCCCTTCCCGGATGATCCGTTCTCCTTCAAAAATTTTGGCCGGAAGAATAATGGGAAGGACTTTATCCAGTTCTTCTGGAGACAGGTTCTTGAATAAATTAATTTCTTGTATGTTCTGAAGATTTAAATGCATTCTCAACACTCTTTTAAGGCATTTTTTTTAAATTATGCATAACCGACCAGTAAAACGTTTATTCAATATAACGTATTCGGTCATATTTATCCTAATTTTTATTTAGCTTTTTATTTGGAAACAAACTTTATATTTTAGGATTGATCTATTCTGGATGTCAATAAAAAAGGTGACAGGGGCTGAGTAACCGTATTTGGTATTAACACCGTCACAAAAAGTCTATTGTTTGCTTTGTGAACCGTTCGGGTCGCAATTTTATGGATGTGATAAAAATTGTTTTTCCCCCGAACGACGCAATCGCACAAAGAGATGAGACAATAACTTAAGGAAAGTGGATAACCAAATTAATTTAAATAAGCAGGAAGGATTATTTAAACACTTTTATTTCAACCCGCCGGTTCAGATTCTTGCCGATAGGCGACAGTTCTGAGGCAATGGGCTGGTCAGAGGCATAAACCGTTGTGGTGAGCCTGTTTTGGGAAATCCCTTTTTCAATTAAATAATCTTTCACGGTATTGGCCCGTTTCAAGGAAAGGGATAAATTTTTCTTTTTTGATCCAAAGCTGTCTGAGTGGCCGGCAATTTCAAGTTTTACATTCGGGCTCCCTTTAATCAAAGGCACGGCTTTTGCCAAAAGGGCCTGATATACCGGCTGAAGCTTGAGCTCTCCGTGGTTGAAATGAATGACTTCAAGCGTTGTCCCGGCCGGCAGGGTATCAAGGTTTTTTAATGCAATTTCAGGGAGCAAAGACCCGGTCACCCGGATTTCAGCGCGTCTGTTTTTTGCCAATCCGACAAAGGTGTCATTAGAATAAAACGGGTCGGCTTCTCCATATCCAATCAAATACAACTGGTTGTCGAACACCCCGTTTGCTGATAAATATTTTATGACACTGCGCGCTCTTTTTCGGGATAATACCTGGTTATAAGCGTCCGATCCGGCAGAATCCGTATGTCCGGCAATTTCAAAAACAAAATCAGAATATTTTTTTAATATGGGGGCCTGTCTGTCGAGCAAGGTCTGGTCATACGGGTGCAGCGTGTATAAATCAAAGCCGAAAGAAACCGTTTCAAGAATCATGCGCGGCGGAAGCGCGATAACGCCGGCATATATATCTCCAGGCGCCATGCTTTCAGGTACTTCCGGAAGCCTTGGGTGGGCTTTGGCCCGGTTGGCGGTTGGCGGTGCGGGTTGCGGGTGAAATAATTCCGCGCGATAGGCGGATTGCCGGGCCAGGGCCAGCACATTTTTTGCCGGCTGATCAAAACACTTCCAGTACGCGACAGCCGCCTTCTCACCGAGCGCCATGGCTTCGTCAATTTTTTTGTCCGCATATAAAGAATCGGCTGTTGCCTTGGCAGACTCTATCGTCATCCGGGTCTGACTAAATTCCTTAGGGGCAGTAATGGCTTCATCTTCCACGCCGAAATAAGACGTCTGGAAGGACTTACATCCCATGATTAAAACCAGGCAGATAATTGCCAGGTAAATTATTCCAGCTGAAAAGAAATTGATCTTCATTAAACATCCTTTAGAAAGATACATGCGTCGTGTCCGTCGCGCTGACCCGCCTCTTTTTCGGACCTGATGACATACCAAAACTTGAGTATTGTATAGATAATAAAGAATTTTGTCAAGTCTGAAACTTTCCAACCAACGAATTCATAACCATTTGAAATGATGGATTTTATGATCGGGTAAGTTTTGCTTGCTATTTGTCGTCATTGTGGTAAAAAATATATATTTCCAACTAATTTAATTATAATAGTTTGAAATAATTGATAAATTGTTTTTTCAAACAGAGGTGATTCGTCACCATAAAAAGTTTTATATGAGTTATGTAATAGGCAAACGCCACCCAGACTCGTCTGGGTGGCGTTTTTTTTTTGGGAGGAGTGACGTGGCACGTCTTTTGGTTATTGATAATTATGATTCTTTTACCCATAATTTGGTTCAGATGTTTATGCAGTATGACCTGAAAATAAATGTGTTTCGGAGTGACAAAATCAGCCTGGACCAGATCGCGTCTTTGGCTCCGGATTATATTTTGATCAGCCCGGGTCCCAAAGACCCTCAACAAGCAGGAATTTCCATTGCAGCCGCAAAGGCGTTTGCCGGCAAGGTCCCAATTCTCGGCGTTTGCCTGGGCATGCAATGCATTAATGAAGCCATGGGGGGAAATACTGTCAAGGCGCCGATTCCGGTTCATGGAAAAACAAGCCGGGTGTATCATTCCGGTCTTTCGGTGTTTAAAGGTGTCTCTTCTCCGTTTACCGCAGCCCGGTATCATTCTCTGATGGTTAAAATTTCTTCACCGGAACTGGCTGTCACCGCAAAAACGGAAGATGGTGTAATTATGGGGATTGAACATAAAAGAATGCCGGTGTCCGGTGTGCAGTTTCACCCGGAAAGCTTTATGACCGACAGCGGCTTTTTGTTAATTGAAAATTTTTTACACCAGGGCCCGCTAAAAAAAAGCCGTGACCGGGCAGCGGCATAATAAATCATGACCGTGGATTGCGAGACATTCAGAGTGGACGCACTAAGAAAAATTGCTGGAAAAATAACAAACATTACGGTTAAACCGGTTGAACTAAAGGAACCTTTTGTTGATCTGGCTTCCCGGTTTTCAAAAGATCCGGGGAGTGTTGTGCTGTTGAGCGGGGGGGATCTGGATTGCGCCCAATATCATATTTTAGCGATTTGCCCCTGGCTTGAAATTAAAAGTTACGGCCGAAATATCACGTTAACAGTAGATGGAAAAGACCTTGTGGTGGATGGCGACCCGTTTGACGTTCTCAGACAGGTAATCAATGAATATGCAATGGTTTTTGATGATTTGTCCATTCCCGTCGCCGCCGGTTTATTTGGTTATCTGTCCTATGATTTGAAAGATTTTATAGAAAAACTTCCCCGAACCTGTATAGAGGATCTTTGTTTACCCCAATTGTGTTTTTTTGCCCCATCCGCAATTATTGTTCATGACAAATTAAAAAACCAATCCCGCTTGTGTGTCGTAGACCGCGTGGATCACAATAATTTAAAAATCGGTGATAATGTTGAATTCATAGAGAATCTGTTAATCAATAATCGCGCAAAAAAAGAAATTTTTGTGGGCGGAACAACCGGCCTGGCGTCATTATTTTCACAACCTGAATACATGGCAGCCGTCAATCAAATAAAGGATTATATTGTTTCCGGTGATATTTACCAGGTGAATTTGTCCCAGCGATTTGAAACGAATTTTTCAGGGGATGCGTTTTCCATGTTCACGTCCTTGTATCAAATCGCACCCGGTCCTTTTTATGCCTATATTAATGCGGGAGACCACCAGATTATTTCCACATCACCGGAGCGGTTTTTAAAGCGCTGTAAAAGTGATGTGGAAACCCGGCCCATCAAGGGGACCCGTCCAAGAGGGAAAAATGTTTTAGAAGATCAGGCGCTTAGCGAAGATCTTGTGAAAAGTAAAAAAGATGATGCCGAGCTGTCCATGATTGTGGATCTGATGCGAAATGACCTGGGCCGGGTATGCACCGGCGGCAGCATAAACGTGTCAGAGCATAGACGACTGGAGGCGTATCACAATGTGTTTCACCTGGTGTCGGTGGTCAAAGGCAAGCTGAAAGAGAATAAAGATTCTATTGATCTGCTTAAAGCCACTTTTCCCGGCGGGTCCATCACCGGATGTCCCCGGATCCGGGCCATGGAAATCATTGATGAATTGGAACCGGTCCGTCGTCATATATACACCGGATCCATCGGATACCTGAGTTTTCATGATACGCTGGATTTATCCATTGCCATCCGCACGGCGACCATTTTTCAGAATCGGATGATTTTTTCCGTGGGCGGCGGGGTGGTGTTTGACTCGGACCCGGTCGATGAATTTGAAGAAACCCTTCACAAAGGCCAATCTTTAATGAGCGTGCTGCTGGCTGAAAAGAAATATTCTGAAACGGGTGAATGGCTCTGGCAAAACGGTAGGCTGGTACCCAAAGAGCAGGCCATGATATCTGTTGCAGATCTCGGGTTTCAGTATGGACTGGGCTTTTTTGAAACCATTCGCGTAGAAAATGGCCAACCGGTTTTTTTAAAGGATCATATTCACCGATTTTACCGGGCCTGGAATGCGCTGTTTGCAACGCCTGTACCGGATTTGACCTGGGATGTGATTATCCGCCAGGTGATTAAAAAAAACGGACTGGAAAGACAAACCGCAGCCGTTAAAATAATGGCCTCCTTCGGTGAACCGACGGCGGCTCCCTTTCAACATAACCTGATTGTAACGGCCCGGAAATATACGCCGCGGCCGGCAATTATGAACAAAAACGGGCTGGCCCTTGTCACATTTCCTGACCCGAGACAAACGCCGCTGGCAGCCCACAAAACATTAAATTATTCATATTACTTTCTGGCCGAAAAATGGGCAAGCCAACAGGGTGCGGACGAGGCCTTGATTTTAAACCCGGACGGATCGGTTTCAGAAACCAACACGGCCAATATATTATTCATTAATGGCAAAAAAGTCATTTGCCCAAAATCCCTTCATGTGCTTTCCGGGGTCATGGAAAAAAAGGTCATTCAATATCTTATCGAACAAGAAGGCCTAACGGAATTCCGGAAAATTATGCCGGATGAGTTGTTTTCCGCGGACCAGGTGATCATCACCAATTCGCTGATTGGCGCAATTCCAGTGCTGAGCCTGGATGGAAAAAAACTAAAGAATAATCCTGGGCTTTGTCAAAAGATATGTGAGGCGATGGTAAAGACCTAACCCCAGCATACAGAAAATCGTTTTTGGGGATAACCGCTTCCAACCAAGTTCATTTATAACAATTTGAAATAATAGATAAATTTATTTCATGGTGCAATAATAATTGTCCCCATGAAAAACTTTTTACATCTACCTTTTTCCCCGGCTGAGAAACTTATGGTATTCATACATTTTTGAAAGAGATATCACGGCCTGTTCCGGTGTGGGAAAAAAGACCCCTTTATACCGAAAGCCTTTCACGTTATTTACCGTCAGATCGTTTTCATCCTTTAACATGCTCACTCCAAGCACCGGCTTCTGGTATTCAGACATCATGGAAACAATTTTATAAATATATTGCGCCTCAAAATCATCCAGCAGCTTGTTCATTTGATCAAGAAAGTCTTCCGGGCAGGTGGGGTCCGCAACTCTGACAGAATCCGCAAGCCGGGAGGCTAGGTGGCGGCGACCCATGATCCCCAAATTGATGATTGCGTCACATCCATCCCATTTCATCAATGCTTCCATGGTGGTCATGGGAATCGACATATCGTTTTCACCCACCAGATCGATAGGGTTTGCACGGCTCCAGTAGGGGGGCAGGATTTCGTCAATTTGTTTAATCATTTCAGCAGACAGGTCCGGCACTTCCAGACCGCAGGCTTCACATAAATCAGCGGTTACCACTCCCCACCCGCCGCCCAGGGTCATAATGGCTACCCGGTTTCCTTTGGGCAGGGGCAATGATGAAAATGCAGCCGCTAAATCCAGCAACTGCATGGGTTTTTCGACTTTTACAATTCCGGCTTGTTTACATACCGCATTAAACACACGGCTGTCCGAGGACAAAGCACCGGTATGGGAAGACGCCGCCTTGCTTCCGGCTTTGGTCTGGCCGCCTTTAAGAAGAATCACGGGTTTCTTTTTCCCCACCCGCCGGGCACTTTTAAAAAATCGCCGGCCGTTTTTTACGCTTTCAATATACAGCATCACGGTATCGGTTAAGGGGTCCGCCTCAAATCCGTCCAGATAGTCTTCTATGGTGATCATGCCTTCATTGCCCGAGCCGCAGAACCCCCGGATACCGATTCCCTGGAGTTCCGCAAATGCCAGTAGCTGGTTTCCCATATTACCGGACTGGGCCACCACGCTGGTTGATCCGGGTTTGGGTCGAACATGGGTCCCGGTAGCATAAAAATTAATATGCGGGTTGCAGATGCCCATGGTGTTCGGGCCAATAATACGTATCCCCGCCGCCCGGGCACAGTCGATGAGTTCTTTTTCTCTTTTTACACCGTCTTCACCGGTTTCCGCAAACCCGGATGCAATTAACAGCATGTTCGCGATCCCCTTTTTTTGAAACTGGGGGATCAGCGCCGGTACGGCTTTTGCCGGTATGCTGACCACAGCAACATCCACCGGACCCGGGATATCGATAACACTCTGGTAGACCGGCCGGCCGGCAATGGTCCCGCCTTTGGCATTCACCAGATAAATCTCCCCGGAAAATCCACCGCCGATCGTATTGGTCAAAAGCGTATACCCCCATTTTCCCATTCGACCGGAAGCACCCACAAATGCCACAGACCGGGGGTAGAACAAGGAGGCGATGTCCGCCGGACTCACCGGCGGCGTAAAAGTCTTTTCGGCTTTGGGCTCTCCCTTAATCACCAGGGCATCGACCGCCACCGGGCGGCCTTGCGGCGTAATTAATAATGGATTAATATCAATTTCAGCAACATCCGGACATTCTGTTCCGACGCTGGACAGGCCCATTAACGTTTGAATCAGCTGTTTTTTATCAACTGCCGATTCCCCGCGAAACGAACCAAGCAATGCGCTGGACCGGATTTCCATAATCATATCATCCGCATCCTGTTCAGTTAACGGTGCCAGCCGGAAACTGACATCAGACAACGCTTCCGTAAAAATTCCACCCAACCCAAACATGACGACCGGACCGTACTGGTCGTCCCTGAACAGCCCGGCCACGAATTCTCTTTTACCGGATACCTGGGGTTGGACCAAAAAACCTTCGAGTTTTTCACCGGCATTTTTTTTTATGGCTTTGGCTGCCGCTTCAACAGATGCGGCATCGTTCAAATTCAGATGCACCAGATGCAGCTCCGTCTTGTGAAGCAGTTCTTTCCCCAGCCCTTTTACAACTACCGGAAAACCGATTTCCTGAGCGGCTTTGACCGCTTCAGTAGCACTTTGTACGATCGTTTCATCAACAACTGAAACACCATATGGTTTTAAAAACTGTTTTGATTCAAATTCCGTCAATACAATTTTTGTTTCTTTAATATTTTTTTCCATTTCCTTCCTTATTATATTTGACAGTCCCGTAAAAAGTCGGATTTCGATGGCAAAGAAAAAAGCTCCAAATTC
>CAZQLG010000067.1:0-10958 GCA_964594105.1 uncultured Desulfococcus sp.
TTTTATTAATTATTATATGATTTCAATATACAATAAATTCTTTATTTTTGATACCCGTATTTGTCTGATTTTTTTGTAGGGTTTGTCCTACAAGGTTATTGCGATCCATCGGTAACGCCATAAATGGGCGAAGCATTCAGCGTTATGACGGTATCCGTCCATGAAATTTCTTGCGATCAAACAAAGCAATAAGTTGACTGAACAAGCTCGTATGTCGTACCATGATTCATTTTCTTTGGTTTTTGTGGCATTGTTTGTTTTGGGGTGAATCAACAATACCCACGAGGCGGATTTTTTTCAATGACGCATCGTTTTTCTAAATTAAATCCGTTTTTGGACAAGCGTGTTATTCAAGATTGATTTTATATACCTCAGACCGGACTAAAGAGCTTATATGAATGCGAAACTAAAAAAGCAGGAAATAGAAGAAAGTGGGTTGCATTTTTTTCTGGGAAATGCGGAAAAGTTTTCTTTTCAGAGACAACTAATCAATGCGGCAACGCTTTCTTCAACAATCATTTGTTTGATGGGGTTTTTTGCAAGTTATGGGATAGACCTGCAGATGGTACCATTGATTTTTTCGTTTGTTTCTTTTGGGGCATTTTTTACACTTTATGGGATCGGTAGATGGCTGGGGTACTATGTCTGGGTGGTTTGGACATATCTTGTTTTTAATTATATCTTTTTATTCTTTTATTGGCGGGTTATTGACGCTTACATGGGGATTTTTTTTCCCATAATTCTCTTATTGACATGTATTCTTCCGATTCTTTTGTCAGGATGGCAATTTTTTCTGGCATTTATTTTAAACTGTATTGGCATTATGGTTATTTATCTCTCTGTAATCGTATTCCCCGGGAATCTTATAAATCAAGAGCCTTCAATTCAATATCTGTTACAAAGATTTTTCAGCATTATTCTTTTAGGCGCAGGGCTTGCCCTGCCGGCTTTACTTGTTAGCAGGAACTATCGTTTCCAGCAGGATAATATCAGAAACCTGACGTTAAAAGATGGGTTGACGGGCCTGTATAACCGGCGATTTTTTAATCAGATTTTTCAGCGTGAGATAAATAGAGCCAGAAGAGATAATAAATATTTAAGTTTGCTGATGATAAATGTCGATGAGTTTAAAAATTACAATGATAAATATGGCCATGAAAAAGGCGACGAGGCATTAATAAGGATAGGAAAACTTTTAATGCGTCTTACCACACGTGGCAGTGATTATGTGTTCAGGCTGGCCGGAGATGAGCTTGCTGTTATTTTTTCCGGTCTGGATCCTGCGGCAGCCCGCGTATTTTTAGAAAAGATACGGTCTGAAATTGAACGCTTAAGAATTGAACATAGAGGTAAACGTACAGGGGCTTTTATGAGTGTATCCTTGGGGGTGGCTGCTATCATTCCAGCTGAGGACATGAATATGGACTGGTATTATCATAAGGCAGATCAGGAATTATATAAAGCCAAGCAAAGTGACAAGAATCGAATTGGAATTTCCTGAGAATTTTTAACGGGCCGAAAAGTAGCAAAAGAAGCCTGTTCTGTCACTTGCCCCTCCTTTGTCGGGGTTCCCTGCGTGCCTCAAAGCTGAATGAAAGCCCCTTTTTTATGTTGAAGGTCCGGTTTGCTTGATGTATTATAAAGCCGTTTTTAACGTTTCTTGTTCATGGTCTTTAGAAGTTTGAAATTAATTTATAAGTTTAGGGGGCAAAATGAAAAGATTTATCAGGCTAACTTTTTTATCAATTATTTCCGCTATTTTTTTGTTTGGGTGTGCAATCCAACACTCACAGGTGAAGTTAGTAAATTGCGGGCCGGTGGACCGTGGTGGACAATATGTTAAAAATATAGATAATTTTTTAGTTATTTTTGATGCATCCGGTTCCATGTATCATCGATATAAAGATGATAGAAAAATTGATATTGCCAAAGGCTTTGTAAAACAGATGAATATGGCTATTTCAGACCTTAAGCTCAATGGGGCCATGAGAACATTTGGCAACAGTATAAATCCGTTTGCATCTAATACTGAACTGGTTTACGGCCTGACCGCCTACTCTGCGGCAGGACTTGAACGTCCGCTTAAAGACATCGCCGGTCTGGGCGGTAACAGCCCAATGTGTGCCGGTATTGATGGTGCCGCCGGGGACTTGAAAACAGCATCCGGAAATATTGCGGTGATTGTGGTCAGCGACGGCATGGAAAGTAATAATTCAGCGGTTGCCTCTGCACAACAGATGAAACAACAACTCGGCGAGCGGGCTTGCATTTATACGGTTCTTGTGGGTAATAATCCGGCCGGCAAGGGCCTGATGAAAACCATCGCGGATGTCGGATCTTGCGGTGCGTCTTATGAGGCGGCAAATCTTAACTCATGTGTCGGTATGAACGATTTTGTTAAGAAAGTGTTTTTTAAACAATTAATGGATGCTGACAAAGACGGCGTGCTTGATAGCGAGGACAAATGCCCGTCAACTCCGGCAGGGGTTGCCGTTAATCCAAAGGGTTGCCCGAGAGATGGAGACAGAGACGGTGTTTACGATTATCAGGATAAATGCCTGACAACTCCTGTAGGGGCTGCTGTTGATGCAACAGGGTGTTGCAAAGATACGGATCGGGATGGCGTGCCTGATTATTTGGACAAATGTCCTAAAACGCCTTTGGGTGAAAAAGTGGATGAAAATGGATGCTGGGTTTTTGTCGGGTTGTTTGATACTGCTAAATATGACATCAAGCCGGAGGCATTGCAAAAAATAGATGATATTGTGTCAGGATTGACCGAGAACCCTGCATTAATTCTAAAAATACAAGGCCATACAGATAATACGGGCAGCAACTCTTTTAATCAGACTCTTTCCGAGAATCGCGCCAGGGCGATAATGAATGCGTTGATTGAAAAGGGAGTTGATCCCAAACGGGTATCTGCTGAAGGTTTTGCTGGAAATCAGCCGGTTGCCACCAATGATACCAACGAGGGACGGGCAAAAAATCGTCGCGTGGAACTGAAAATAGATTGGAAATAAACCGGCTCCGGCAATAGCAAAACATAAAACGGCTTATTGAATTTTTTAGATTCAATAAGCCGTTTTTTTATGATTCGTTAAATTCCAATAGATCAAACCCGCTTTTAAAATATTGTGCATATTTTTAAAAAAATAATTTGACAATCTATATGTGAACCCTTAATTTCTGTCGAGCATATACTCATAAATTGATTATTCGTATTCAGTCCCATGCCTGACGTGGAATGAATATATTCAAAACTCAATATGTTGACTTGTAAAATCAACATGATAACGAAAATAAAAAGGAGCGTGTCATGGATAAAATTGCCGTAACCTGTGAAGAAGCCAGTCTGGATGCCCAGGTAGACTCTCGATTTGGCCGTGCTGCCGGATTTTTAATTGTTGATCCGGATACCATGGAATTTGAGTACATTAACAATGGATCGACCCAGGGCATGGCCCAGGGAGCCGGTATTCAGGCCGCTGAAAATATTGCTAAAAGCGGCGCAAAAATTCTTTTGACCGGGAATGTAGGCCCCAAGGCATTTCAAGGCCTTGATGCCGCCGGAATTCAAATCGGCCAGAATCTTGCAGCAATGACAGTCCGCCAGGCCATTGAAAAATTTAAAGCCGGCGATGTTGATTTTGCCTCATCACACAATAAAACAGGACATTGGAAATGAAAATAGCCATCGCTAGCGGTAAAGGGGGAACTGGAAAGACAACCGTATCATCTTCTTTAGTATCCGTCTGGGAATCACCCGTGATTGCAATGGATCTGGATGTTGAAGAACCCAATCTTCACTTATTCTTAAAGCCGACAATTACCGGAAAACGCACGGCCAATATGGAAATCCCCAAAGTAGATGATACCCTGTGCAGTAAATGTGGAAAGTGCGGTGAACTTTGCCAGTTCAAGGCAATCAGTCTGATGGGTGAAATCCTGATGATCTTTCCGGAAATGTGCCATGGATGCGGCGGATGTATTGCCATTTGCCCGGAAGGCGCCTTAACGACAGAGTTTCGTGAACTGGGTGAAGTCACCTGGGGTCAGAGCGGCGATGCCGAATTTCTTATGGGACGACTCAGGGTGGGTGAGGCCATGAGCCCGCCGCTGATGAGGACCGTCAAGGAAAAGCTCAAAGAAATGCTGGACGCATCATCAAAAGATGTGATAATTGACGCGCCTCCGGGTGTTTCCTGTCCGGCGATGAATGCAGTGATGGATAGTGATGTCATCCTTCTGGTGACCGAACCGACACCTTTTGGTTTTTATGACATGAAACTGGCGCATGAGGCTTTTTTACCCATGGGAAAACCCATGGGAGTGGTTGTCAATCGGGCCGGACTCGGCAATGCCGATGTCTATGACTATTGTGCTGAAAAGAAACTGGAAATTATGGCGGAAATCCCCTATGACCGCCAGATCGCTGAGACATATGCCAAGGGTAGCATTATTTCCGAATCATCGGATGAAATGAAACAAATTTTCATATCCCTTGCAGAGAAAATAAAACAGAAAACCGGTTCTAAAAAAAGCCAGGGAGGCATGCCGTGATTGAAATTCTTATTATCAGCGGAAAAGGCGGCACCGGAAAAACGTCACTGGCCGCAGCGTTCGCCCATCTTGCCGAAAATCATGTTATCTGTGATCTGGATGTTGACGCACCGGATATGCATTTGATATTAAACCCAAAAAATACAATAGAAACGGATTTTGTCTCCGGTCATGAAGCGGTGATCGACCCGGACAAATGCGACGCCTGCGGCAAATGTATGGAAATGTGCCAGTACGAGGCGGTTAATGAGACAGATGCCATTTTTTCCATTGACCCTTTAAAATGTGAAGGATGCAAAGTCTGTGTTGAATTTTGCCCGGTAAATGCCATTGATTTTCCGGAAAGACATTGCGGAACCTGGTACCAATCAGACACCCGTTTTGGCCCCATGATCCATGCCCAGCTTTTCCCAGGAGAAGAAAACTCCGGCCTGCTTGTGTCTCTTCTCAGAAAAAAGGCCAAAGAAATGGCTGTTCAACAAGGGCTGGATCTGATTCTGTCAGACGGCACTCCTGGTATCGGATGTCCGGTGATCGCTTCCCTGGCCGGTGTAACGCTTGCGGTGATTGTTACGGAACCCACGCCTTCAGGTCGTCATGACATGGAACGGGTGGCGGAATTATGCGGACATTTTAATATTCCGGCCGGTATTATCATCAACAAATGCGACTTAAACGAAAAAGAGGCGGCGGCGATAGAAGCTTACGGCGATGAAAAGGGATTTCCCCTTTTCGGGAAATTGCCCCATGACCCGATCATCACCCGGGCCATGATCAACGCGCAGGCCATCACCGAATATGGAAAAAATGATTTTGCAGAACAGGTTGCCGAAATCTGGGACCGGATTATCCACGCGGCAACACCGATTAAATAATCTTGATATATATAAAAAATTTAGATATAATAAAAAATTTAGATAAATGAATCATAAGGAGAATAAAATGAGTACAATAATAGCAATCCCGTCCACTGCACCGGGTGGATTAGAAGCGCCACTGGGCGAGCATTTTGGCCATTGTGACTTTTATACCATGGTTTCCGTTGAAGACAAAGAAATCAAATCGGTTGAAGTGATTCCTAACATGCCGCATCAACAGGGCGGATGCATGGCACCGGTACAGTATTTGGCTGATAATGGGGCCAACAAACTGATTGCCGGCGGAATGGGACTTCGTCCGCTCATGGGATTTAATCAGGTCGGTATCGAAGTCTATTTCGGCGGTGAATTTCAGACCATTGGCGCGGCGGTAGATGCGTTTATCGAAGGTCAGTTACCGCAATTTTCCCAGGAACATACCTGCGGCGGCGGTGCTTAATACTGCATGAGATGTGATAATGGGGAAATAAAAAGACAGATGCGGGCGGGATCACTTTAAAAGCATCCTGAAAATAATTCCTTACATGGGTAAATTAAAGGTACTTTAAATGGCACATTTTTTAATTGTTACATCGAATGAACCTGAATTTTTAAAATTTACAGACGCATTGACCAGCGAAAACTCGGTTGAAACCAGCCTGGCCGCTTCTTCAAAAGAAGCGTTGGATGCTATTTCCGGCATCATTCCCGATTTGGTCGTCATTGATGAAGAAGTGGACGGAACATCGGGCCTGGAAATTGCCCGAAGCATCCTCATGAAAAATGCCATGGTGAATCAGGCCCTTGTCAGCCGTTTATCTTCGGATGAATTCCATGAAGCCTCCGAAGGGCTTGGAATTCTTGTCCAGCTGCCCCCGGCGCCTGATGCTGCTCAGGCGAAATCCCTGATAGCGCTTTTGGAAAAAATGCCATAAATTTAAAGGCCTTTTTTCGTATTCCTGAAAAGCTTTTTATGGCGGTGCATTACCACTGTATATAAAAATAATTTGTTGATTATTTCAATTCATTATCAATGAGTTATTTGGAAAGCCTATAATTATTTAATCCTTGTGCCGTCTTTTCTGTTAATTCTTAAGGAAAGACGGCACTGTCATCTAACGTATCGGTATCATTTCCTGCCTGCCTTCCTCAAATATTTTATTGCGCATTTTTTTTAAACTTTTTTGACATTAAAGTGTTTATCAGTATTAACTTTATTTGCGATCACTATTTATTTTAAATACGCGAGGCGCTAAACACGATGATTGCTTTTTTTTTAGACATCTGGGTTGCATTGAGAAATATTTATTATGTCCTGGCATTTTCTTTTATTACAATTTATCATGTTTATCGTGGACGATATAACCGGGCCGTGACCACAAAAGGCGCCCGCGATTATTATTCTGCCAAAACTTTAAAGTCCGCAAAATTGACTTATGATGTCATTAACCCGGAAAATGCCGTCTATCAAAAAGGGCGCAGCTATATCCTGATGAGCAATCACCGCAGTCACTATGACATCCCCCTGATTATGCATGCCCTGCCCGGGGATATCCGCTTTATGGCCAAACGGGAATTGCTTAAAGTACCGATCTGGGGTCGGGCCAGCTGGGTCGGAGAATGTATTTTCGTGGACCGAAAAAATCATAAGCAGGCCATCAAAGACATGGAAGTTGCAAAGAAGAAAATGGAAGACGGTCTTCTTTTGTGGATCGCTCCCGAAGGGACCCGCTCGAGAACCAGAAAATTAAATCCATTTAAAAAAGGCGGTTTTATGATGGCGCTTCAGACAAAAGCGATTATCCTTCCCATCGGCATCCGGGGCACGGAAAGAGTGCTTCCTCCGGATACCTGGCGATCCAAAATCGGCGAGCATGTGAAAGTCCATGTCGGCAAACCCATTGATACGGCTGCCTATTCCATCGAAGACCGGGACGCGTTAATGAAAAAAGTCAGAAAAGAAATCAACGTACTGGGCGGTTATGATTCATGAACTCAATCAAGCAATTAAAGTGCTTATTAAAAAAGACAAACTCGTAAAAAGTCGGATTCCAATGGCAAAGAAAAAAGTTCCAAATTTGAGGCGCGCAAATCCTGAGTGATGATCAGTACTTAGCGTACTTTGAAGCGGCGAAGGATGTAGCGCAACAAAGAATTTGGACTTTTTGCGAAGCCATCAAAAAAGGAATGTTTATGAAAGGGTGGAGCGAAGATGAATTCAAAAATAAAGAATTAATGGCCCCGTGCGGGCTGTATTGCGGGACCTGTGGCGTTTACATTGCAAACCGGGACAAAAATGAAAAATTTCGGGCGGTGATGGGCGGTCTGTACGGAACTAAACCCGAAGAAACATCCTGTTCCGGGTGCATGCAGCCGGACCCGTCCAAAGACCTCTATCTGTACTGCAAAATGTGCAAAATTAGGGATTGCGTCAAATCAAAAGGGTTTTATTCCTGTCATCAATGTGATGAATGGCCCTGTGCCGAATTCGAAAATTTCGGACTGGCCACCGGCAAACGGGTGATGATGCGGACGATTCCCGTGTGGCGGGGAAAAGTTGCCGCGCTGGGTGATGAAGAAGGAAGCATTGAATGGGCCCGATCGGAATGCGAACGGTATCATTGTTCGTCCTGCGGATATCCCCTTTTCAGGGGCGCGCAACGCTGTCGGCAATGTAAAAAAGATGTGGCTGACGAACTGGACGGGTCTGTTGTATTTTCATCACCCTAAACCGGATAAACCGGAAAAGTTATAAGTGACCGGAAATTTTCCAAAAACCAAAAGGATAAATAAAAAATTTTGATGCAAAAACATACCCGATTATCACCCACATTTGATTTTAATCACCCGGCGGTTCAGGCATTTGTCAAAAAACATGCCAAAGATTCAGAAAACCAGACAGAACAGGCGGTCCGTCTTTATTATGCGGTTCGCGATAAAATCCGATACGATCCCTACGCCCTTGATTTGACCGTTAAAGGGCTTTGCGCCAGCACGACGCTTAGCAATGGCTATGGATGGTGTGTTGCCAAAGCCATTCTTCTAGCCGCATGCTGTAGGTATCTGGAGATCCTGGCTCGACTGGGGTTTGCGGATATCCGAAATCATCTGTCAACCCAGCGTTTGCGTGAACAAATGAAGACTGATGTGTTTTATTGGCACGGATATACGTTAATCTTTTTGGCGGGAAAATGGGTCAAGGCGACCCCGGCCTTTAACATTGAACTGTGCAATAAGTTCAACTTTCGGGGTCTTGATTTTGACGGAACCAGCGATTCTATTTACCACCCGTTTGATTTAAGCGGCAACCGGCATATTGAATATTTAAATGATCGCGGCGGCTTTGATGATGTTCCCATTGATGAAATTATCGCCACCTTTCGGAAGGAATATATTGTGGATGATACGCTTGAAAAAACGGACTTTGAAAAAGATGTGGACCGGGAAACCGCCGGATAGCCGGGCGGGTATTTTTAGCTCATCTTGATTAACGCAGATTCACATTTTTACTGCTTCGGAAGATGTTTTTCCTGCAACGCATCATAGGGGACTCTTTCCAAAAGGCTGGCCGCAAACAGGGCGGCCTCGGATTTATCTTCTTCATCCGGATGACGGGGATAGGTTAACAATATTTTATGAAACCCATTGCACTTGAATCTTCCGAGACTGGTTCCCTGGAGTTCTTCTTCCATGAAATCAAGACACCTGTTTGCTGTAAAGGAACCGAACAGCGGTGCCCCGTAAGTAACAAAAACAGCCGATGCATGGATGGTTTCAAGGCTGGATAAAAAATTTTCAATTTCATCTGTGGGCATTCCGCCGTGAACCGGTGATCCCACAACAATCAAATCATAATCCGCCATTGCATATTCCCCGACATTGTCCACCTTAATGGAAGGACAATGAAGCACCCGGGCGATTTCATCGGCAATTAATCCGGTATTGCCGCTCCAGCTATCATATACCACAATAGCCTTCAGGTAATCGATTCCGGGATGCTCCATTTCCACAACTTCTTTTTGAAAGGTCATCACTGCATTGTGAGTCGTGCATCCTGAAAAAAAAGTACCAATAAAAAAAGCCATTATTATTAAAAATAATAATTTTCTGTTCATTTTATTTCTCCTGGATTATACTTGTTAACCACCAAACCGATAAAATTTCACTTGCCGGATGAAATAACATTTTTCAGGTCATTAATTATTTTTTGAACATCTAAATGGTATTTATCTGCCACTGCTTCTAATGTATCAAAAAGCGCATTGCAACAGACACACTCCCCGGCAGGTTCGTCATACTGTTTAAATACGACCTCGGTCTCACGATACTGGCTGACAATATCAAGGACTGTCATATCCAGCGTGATTTTAGTTTTTTTTGTTTGGCTCATCGCCTTTCCGCCTGTTTCCGGTTTGAGTGGGTAGGTGCCCCTTGAGCACTTGCGCAATGAAATCAGAATTGATCTATTCTCATACTTCCATCCATTCATTCTTGTTGCAATAGTTTTTCAGTCGTTGT
Source organism: uncultured Desulfococcus sp. (assembly GCA_964594105.1). Lineage (GTDB taxonomy): Bacteria > Desulfobacterota > Desulfobacteria > Desulfobacterales > Desulfosalsimonadaceae > SURF-3. The sequence continues at coordinate 9,939 of CAZQLG010000067.1, forward strand.
TTTAATAATTAGAAAATTAAATTCGTAAAAAAATAACAGGAGATTCTTAATATCAATGCTTGACCCGAAACTTGCGGCAAAATATGAAAACCAGGCAAAAATGCTGGCCAGTAGAGTGAAAAAGACCTTTAAGCACTTGCGCAAGCGGTTTTCCCGTCAGAACATAGAGGTCTTTAGACTTTATGATTGGGATATTCCGGAAATACGCGCGGCCGTGGACTGGTATGCCGGTCACCTTGTGATTGCAGAATATACACGGAAGCAGTCTGTTCCTGAATGGCTTCCTATGATGGGGGCGGCAGTGGCGGAAAGTCTTGATGTATCCCCTGAAAATATTCATTTGAAAGAACGGCGCGCGGGAAAGCAAAGTGGTCAGCGGTATGAACGGATTGATACCACCAACAAAAAAATTATGATGTCTGAAAGGGATCTGAATTTTTATGTCAACCCCTATGACTACATTGATACCGGACTTTTTTCAGATCATCGAAATACCCGGCAGATGATCCGGGAGATCGCCGAGGGTAAAGATTTTTTAAACCTTTATTGCTATACCGGATCTTTTTCCTGCTATGCGGCAAAAGGCGGGGCTAAAACCACCACCTCCGTGGACCGGTCTGAAACCGCAATCAACTGGGCCCGGGAAAATATGGACTTAAACGGAATCCCGCCGCAGGGTAATACATTGATTCAGGCCCATACATTCGATTTTATGGAAACGGCGAAAAAGGAAAACAAAACATATGATCTGGCGGTGGTGGACCCGCCGTCTTATTCCACCACGCGAAGCAAAAAAGTAGAATTTGATATATTACAGGATCATCCGAAATTGCTTTCCGGAGTTATTGATGTAATGAGACCCGGCTCCCGGATCTTTTTTTCAACCAATCACCAGGATTTTAAACTTCAAGTGGGGGCGCTTGAAATATCGGATGTGAAGGAAATTACGTCTCTAACAATCCCGGAAGATTATATCAGCAAAAAAAAAACAATCCATCGATGTTGGAAAATAACCGTATA
>CAZQLG010000068.1:0-10848 GCA_964594105.1 uncultured Desulfococcus sp.
GAAGTTAAAAAACACTTCTCTCAAGTTAATTCACACAATCTTGCCACCGTATAACTAATTGGTTTTAAAAAATAAAACTGAAAAGTCGAACATTATCGTCAGTGGGTCGGATCGGAACAATATGCCGTTAATATTTAAAATACTGCATTAATAGGGGTATTTTTGAGTCTTAGAATGACGTTTTGGGGGTCAAAAACAGGCCTTTAAGCAAAATGATGTCGCATGCCCGTTTGTGCTGCCATGATGGCCTGTCTTTTAGAAATTCCCAGTTTGAGAAGATGGCGAATTTTTGTGCGGGCATAGCGCCATTGTTTCCAGTAACACATCCGCATTCGACAAGGGAGCCATTGGTCTAATCCCGGGATGGTCCGATAGCACTCCGATATCCCGTAATAGTTTATCCACCCTCGCACATATTCCGTATATTCCTGTTCGTCAGCTCGCAAGTTTACACTCTGGCAGAGCCTACCTCACGGTATGCCCATTACCGTTTCAAATTAAAATAATTTTCAATATCCGCTTTCAGGATTTTGCCCATGGTATTTCTGGGCAGTTTTTCAATAAAAAGGATTTCTTTGGGGCATTTCCAGTCATGAAGATGCTCTTTACAAATGGTCTTGACTGCATTGGATATATTACCTGAGCCCGGGGTTTTAACCACAGCCGCCACAATCTTTTCTCCCCACTTCTTATCGAAAATCCCGATAACCGATGATTCGACAACCTCATCAATGGTGTTGATGACCGCTTCAATCTCATTGGGGGAAACGTTTTCTCCTCCTGTGATGATAATATTTTTCAACCGGTCCGTGAGATAATAATATCCGTCCCGGTCTTCTCTCCCCAGGTCGCCTGTTTTAAACCAGCCCTGTTCAAATGCTTTCGCTGTTTCTTTGGGTTTTTTCCAGTAGCCGGGTGTAATGGAATCTGATTTGAGCCAGAACTCGCCGACCTCACCGGGTGCCACCGCTAGCGAGGTATCAGGATCAACGATTCTTACCTCAAGGCCGGGAAGAGGTATTCCAATGGACCCCGGTTTTTTGTCATTGTGCAGGGGGTTGGAAAAATTCATACCGGTTTCCGACATGCCTTCCCGCTCCACCGGTTCTTTGCCAAAGGTTTGTCTGATTTCTTGGAACGCTTTGATCGGCAGAGGCGCTGACCCCGATGTCCACAGTCTCATATGATCGAAACAAAGTCGCTGATCCTTCAGCGTGTCCATGATCTTTGAATACATTGCTGGCACCCCCATGAATACAGAGCAGGAAAGATCTTTCTTGTTTTCCTTTAAAATATCAACCACGGTTTCAGGGATAAACTTATCCAGTAGCACGATATGTGCCCCTGAAATTAATGCCGTATGAAGGGCAAAACATAACCCGTGGACATGAAAAAGGGGCAGGGCATGGCATAAGGTATCAGAATCTGAAATTTCCCAGATGTTAATAATATTTTCTGCATCACTGACCAGATTTTTCTGGGTCAGGACGGCACCTTTGGGCTCACCGGTTGTGCCTGATGTATAAATGATCAGTGCGGGATCATCATTATTCGGGCTGACTTTTTTCAGCTCAGGGGAACCGGATTGAAAAAAGACTACCTCCTGAAAAGGGACGCGTGTATCAATCTCCATACAGTTTAAGTTAAAATCAATCTCATTGATCATCCCGGCCTGATCCGGTTCTATAATAATCAGAGACGGCGTGGCATCATTTAACAGATAGGTTAATTCAGATTTTTTAAACCCCGGATTCAGGGGCACACACACTGCGCCTATTTTCTGAAGGGCGATATAGACAACGATCAAAATCAGGGATTTATGAAGCAGGAGAACAACATTGTCTGATTTTTTAACCCCTTTGGCCAAAAACAGGTTAGCCAGTTTGTTTGAATTCAGGTCCAGATCCGAAAAAGAGACCCGGGTCTCAATTTTATTGCCTCTTAAAAAAGATATGGCTGTTTCCTGGTTATATCTTTTAAAAGACTTCTTTAATATGTTCGCAATGGATGGCATTTTAATTTAATTTCCCCTGAAAAGGTTAGCTCTATTTTCTGCCATATCCCCAAAAAGATCAGTTATCATCTGCAGGCCTTCCCGTATAAATATCATGTCATGAGTAAACCCCCGGCTTTGACGGGTGACTCCAAAAGTTTGACTTATGCGGGCTTTTGAGAGAATCTCCCGAATTGTGAACTGCTCAAAGTACACAAACGCAGGAGGCTTTCGATGAACGACATACAATCCTTAAATCATTCGAAGTGGGAATGCAAGTTATGTTCTGTCGCACATAACTTGCATTCCCACTTCACATGTGATTGGATTTGATAATCTTTCACGGATACCTCCTTTTTAAGACTACCCAAAACCAGGGGCCCTCAAGAAAGCGGTATATATCGTTTGACCGGCAAAGCCTATCAGGAGCACACCATCGAAACTGTTGGTTTAATTCAATTAATTACGTGTTGTTTTTTATTTGTGTTAAAAGGAATAGATGCCACGTCAGGCCGATTTTTATACGATCCCTTGACTGTAACACGGTACTGTGCGAATCTGTTATTACTGAAAACAAACCGGATACCATTGCATGAAGGTTCATTTAAAAAATCATAACTGGGAAAGAGCTTTAAAAGAGGGAGGCGCCAAATGAAAAATATCTCATATGACCTTGAGGACAAGGTGGTGGTGGTTACCGGCGGAAGCCGTGGCCTCGGCCTTGAAATTGCGAGGCTGCTTATGGGGCAAGGGGCCAGAGTAGCTATTTGCAGCAGGAAAAAACAGCATCTTGACGATGCGGTCAAAGCCCTTGACGGCGGCGATAACTTGCTTGCGGTTCCCGTCCATATCGCAAAAGAGACGGATGTGGACCGGCTGTTTGATCAGACCATGGACCGATTCGGTACCATCGATGTGCTGATCAACAACGCGGGCATGAACATTGTGGCTGGTGCAGTGGATGCGGAATTCAGCCTGTGGCAGAAGATAATCGACTCTAATCTCAACGGCACTTTTTTGTGTTCACGCAAAGCAGGGCGGATCATGCGAGAGAAAAAAAGCGGCAAGATCGTCAGCATTACCTCCATAGCCGCCACCAGGGCCGCCCCTTTCATGGGGATTTACGGGATTGCCAAAGCCGGGATACAGATGATGACCCGGGTGCTTGCCCAGGAGCTGGCTCCGTTTAATATTCAGGTGAATGCCATTGCCCCGTGCATGGTTCGGACCACTTTTAGCCAGCCCTTCTGGTCCAATCCTGAGATCCACGATCAGATCGTCAAAACCATTCCCCTGGGCAGGATTGCCGAACCGGTCGATGTGGCTCATCCAACGCTTTTTTTCTGTTCACCGGGTGCTGACTTCATCACGGGTCAGACCCTGATGGTGGACGGTGGCGCAAGCGCGGTTTGAATGAACTGCTTGCGCAAGCAAAAAGGTTTAATAAAGGATAATTTCTATTTTTTCGAAGTAAGCTGCGGTGAATGTAACCTGACAGGTTTCGCAATAGTATTGCATATTTATTGTAATCCGTGTAATTTGTAAAACCTGTGGATAAGAACCGTTAACAATCAATAGCGAGGAGGAAATAGATGAATTTTAAATATCATTTGGAAGTTGCATGGAAATTGACACTGGCAAATATCGTATCGTTGATACTGATGACGCTTGCCATGGCTGTGGTTAGCATGATCACACTGGGTCTTCTGGCACCGGTAACTATTGCGGGTTATATCCAGTCTATTTTGTTGCTGGTCAGAGAGAATCGGGAGCCTAAAGTGCAGGATATTTTTTCACAGATGCGTCTTTTTCTGCCCCTTTTGCTCTTTGGGATAGTGGTTTTTATCATCACTATAATCGGGTTCATGCTTCTTTTTCTGCCCGGTGTCGTTTTTGTCCTTGCAGTCTCTTTCTGCTGCCTCTATATGCTGCCTCTCATGACGGATCGGAAAATGGGACTGGTTGATGCCGTTAAAAAGAGTTTTTCAATGGTTACCCAGGAAAAATTGGTGGACCATATCCTGGTTTTTATCTTATTTGTGGGTATTACAGCCGTGGGGAGTTCGATATTGATCGGTACGCTTTTTACCCAGCCACTGGCAACTCTATTTCTTATGTCCATTTACAGTGAATTTGACCGAAAAGGCGAAACGGCACCTGTCGACGCCGCCCCTCAGCCAGAACAATGATGTTTCCTGACCAATCGGAAGGGCTTGTCTTTAAGGCGCATAACCTATAGCATGCTTTACGTATTCAAAAGGTTATGGGAGGTAGACACGCAGGAAGCGTAGTACTGACGCGAGCCAAAAGACAGGTAAGATGGGACAAATTAATTTTTTCGAGGCCCTAAAGATACGTATGCAAAGCTTTGCGGTGAACAGATAGCCTTACAAAGCGTGATATTTTTTAGCCGTGGGGAATAAGACAGATGGGTATCGATATAACCGTTAAAATAGGTGGTGAGGCCGGGCAGGGAATACAGACGGTGGGTGACCTTTTGACACTGGTGTGTCAGGCGGCCGGGCTGTATACCATGGCGACCAATGAATTTGAATCCAGAATACGAGGGGGGAACAGTTTTTTTCAAATTCGTATTTCTGATCAACCTGTGGCCGCGCCTTTTCATAATGTCCATCTTCTGATGGCATTAAATCAGGAGACGTATGATCTATATAGAAAAGAGGTGGTTCCAGACGGACTTGTCGTTATGGGTGAAGTCAAAAAAACGGTTGAAGCAAACATCTGCGAGGCCCCGCTTGGCGATCTTGCCAAGAAAGCCGGGGGCCGGATTTTCACAAATACGGTGGCCGCCGGTGCCTGCCTTTCTCTTTTAGGGGCTCCTTTTGATCTGTTTAAAACCATTTTGTCAAACCGTTTCGGACCAAAAGGGCTGGGAATTATAGATAAAAATGTTCATGCCGGTGAGCTTGGCTATCAGGCGGTAAAGGATGTGCCCTTTAAATGGGCCTTTGGGTGGCAACCGGGATCGTCAAAGGGCGCGCTCATGACCGGCTCCAAGGCCATTGCTTTAGGTGCCCTTGCCGCCGATTGCCGTCTGGCGGCCTTTTACCCGATGTCACCGGCAACCGGTGTCATAACCGAGCTTGCTTTATTTGTCGATGATTTTCCCCTTGTCGTTGAACAGGCGGAAGATGAAATTGCCGCTGTGAACATGATTATCGGGGCCTCTTTTGCCGGTGTAAGGGCCATGACGGCCACATCCGGAGGCGGTTTTTGCCTGATGACCGAAGGCCTTGGCCTTGCCGCTATTACGGAAACCCCCATTGTCATTGTCAATGCCCAAAGACCCGGGCCTGCCACCGGTCTTCCCACACGGACCGGTCAGGGAGATTTGCAGTTTGTCATCCACGCCTCCCAGGATGCATTTCCGAGATTTATCTTTGCGCCCGGAACCCCGGAAGAGGCCTTTGATGTAACTGTCAGGGCCTTTCATCTTGCAGAAAAGTTCCAGGTCCCGGCCATTATCCTGTCGGATAAATATCTTGCAGACTCTATTTTTACGGTTGGGGAAAAGCTGTCTGCACCAAAATTGGTCAAGCGATTTATTGTGACGGATGATGATATTAAAACCCCTGAACGATACCAGCGGTTTGCCGTCACCCCCACCGGTGTTTCACCACGGGCCCTTCCCTGTGCCGGTAAATCTCTGGTGGTGGTATCCAGTGATGAGCACAGACAAGACGGGCATGTCAGTGAAGAGATCAAAGATCGTCTTGACATGGTTCATAAGCGGGACGCAAAATTGCCCCGCATGATCCAGGAGATGAACCCGCCGGAAAAATATCATGGTGAGGCTGAAACACTGCTTGTGAGCTGGGGGTCAACCAAAGGCGCCGTTCAGGAAGCCGTGGATGCATTAAGGGAAGAGGGCCTTGATGTCGGCAGCCTTAATTTTGTGGATTTATGGCCGTTTCCATGTAAAAGTGCAGACGCAATCCTTAAAAAAGCAAAGCGGTTTTTAGTGGTTGAGCAGAATTCTACGGCTCAGTTAGGCCAACTCATAAAAGAGCAGCTCGGCCGTTGTTTCTCAACGGCAATATTGAAATATGACGGCAGACCGTTTTTCCCAAGCGAAATAATTGAACGCTTCAAACACGATGCGAGGTCATAAAATGAGCCGTATAAAGGCGTTTGAATCAGCCTATAAAAATCAATGGTGTCCCGGGTGTGGAAATTTCGGAATTCTGACGGCCATGAAAGAGGCGCTTGTCAGCCAGGGAATCCGGCCTGAAGGCGTCCTTATCATATCCGGTATCGGGCAGGCCGCCAAGGCGCCCCATTTTTTAAACTGCAACCTGTTTCATGGTCTGCACGGCCGGGCCCTGCCCCTTGCAACCGGTGCCAAAATGGCCAATCATGATTTGAAAATTCTTGTGAATACCGGTGATGGCGACTGTTATGGCGAAGGTGGAAACCATTTCATGCATGCCATCCGGCGAAATGCGGACCTCACGGTCCTGGTCCATGACAACAAGGTCTACGGGTTGACAAAGGGCCAGGCTTCGCCTACATCGGATCTTGGTATGGTTACCCCCATTCAGCAGCATGGTGTTATTTCCGAACCTTTTAACGGGTTATCTGTGGCACTTGCTCTGGGTGCCGGATTTGTTGCACGCGGGTTTTCAGGCAATTTGCCCCATCTGAGCCGGTTGATTGAGACGGGCATGAAGCATAAGGGGTTCAGTCTGATCGATATCCTGCAACCATGTGTGTCTTTCAACTCGGTCAACACTTACGACTGGTATCAAAAACGGGTGTATGACCTTTTTGAAGAAAATTACACTCCGGATAATTTCGAAAATGCCATGGTGCTTGCCCGCCAGTGGGGTGATAAAATTCCCATTGGCATCCTATACCGAAAAGAGGCCCCCACCTTTACGGACCGTATTGAGAAACTTACCCAGGGCCCTTTAATTTTACAAAAATATGATGCTCGGAAGCTGCAGGCTGTTCTGGATCAAGGGTGAAAGGCAGGGGGCAATGATCAGATGAACCAATGGTGTTCAGATAACGGAAGACCATTTGAATAGAAAGCACCTCGACTATCGCCTGGGAGGAAAAGATGACGGAATTTTTGTTTATCATGATTGCTGCGGCAGTCATCTTTGTTTTGTTATGGATCGGGCTTTATAAAAGGAGCAAAGCAAAAGCTGCGGTTTCCTACAGTTGCACCGTTTGCGATGAAAAACACTGCAACTGTACAAAGATACCCCCCGGTCCCTGAACGCGTCCCATTGTATTTTTCAAACGAGCTATGGCACTAGGGGATGAGCCGCTGTTGGCTCGGACTGGCGTTTACGTAAGCAAAAAAGGCTGCCTTTGGGAAAGACATTGCCTTACGGCAGCAGATCCTCCCGCACAGGTGAGAATACCTCCACGGCCACGGAATTTTCCAGAATTTTCGCGCCGTGTTCTACATTCCCCGGTATGCACCAGCTGTCTCCTGTTTTAACATCATACGCTTTTCCGTCGATGTTTAACCGGATATGCCCCATGACCAGATACCCGGTCTGTTCATGGGGATGGGTGTGTATGGGCAGCTCATTGCCGGCCTTTAAAATGAACTCGGCCATAAGGGTTTTTTCACCATTGCAAAGCGTTTTTAGCTTGATTCCGGGCATGGGTTCTTTATAGTCATCCGAACTGTTTTTGGTAAACATTATCTTTATCCCTCCCTGTTTCGACTCTATTCTATAGTTTACAGCTTTTACAGATTATTATGAATGTGCGATAGAGTAGGGGGTCTCGGTAAGATCTCCCTTCAAATGCAATAAGTGTATCGTAAAATTTCGATAATGTTATCAGAATTTGCGCTTTATAGCAAAGTGCGTGATATGAACTTTGAGTAATGAGAAATAAATTGTCGATTCTTCATCTCTCACGACTTCGATCTCATAACGGGTGTTTTATCATCATGGGTGCTGTAAAATGCTGCCGGAAAATAGTCGGGAGAAAAATAGCTGTTTTGTCATTGCAAGTACGGTTGCCTTTTGACATTGAAACCGGATTGTCGTAATGTCCTCAATCTGAATAATAAAAAGAGGACTGTTTTACCAAACACAGGAGAGCGTTTTGATGAATAATCAAAAGAGAGTCCGTATCCTTTCCGGCATACAGCCGTCGGGGAAGTTGCATCTGGGTAATTATTTTGCAATGATGAATCCGATGATCAAGGCACAGGAAACATCACTTCTATTCTGCTTTATTGTTAATTATCATGCCTTGACCACGGTGAGGGAGGGTAAGATCCTGAAAAAGCAGACCCTTGACGCGGCCAAGGATTTTCTGGCCCTGGGCCTGGATCCGGAAAAATGCGTTTTCTGGGTACAGTCGGATGTTCCCGAAGTCGTGGAACTGACATGGATTTTGTCCTGCATTACTTCCATGGGGCTTTTGGAACGATGCCATTCCTACAAAGATAAAGTTTCCAAAGGATTTATCCCTACTCACGGACTGTTTGCTTATCCGGTTCTCATGGCCGCGGATATCCTTTTGTATCAATCCCAGATCATCCCTGTGGGGAAAGATCAGAAGCAGCACGTGGAGGTGACCCGGGATATTGCGGAACGATTCAATCGACTTTACGGAGATACTTTTGTGTTGCCTGAACCGCGCATCGAAGAGACCATTGCCGTGGTCCCGGGCACTGACGGCCAGAAGATGAGCAAGTCCTACGGCAATACCATTGATATCTTCTCGGAAGAGAACATCATGCGCAAGCGGATCATGAGTATTGTCACCGATGCCACCCCGGTGGATGCCCCCAAGGACCCGGAAAAGTGCAGTGTGTTCAAGCTTTATAAACTGATAGCCTCACCCGACGAAGTGGCGGAACTGGATCGGATGTACCGGCAGGGCGGTATGGGCTATGCCGTTTCCAAACAGATGTTGTTCGAAAAGGTAAGGACCTGCTTCAAGCCCTATCGGGAAAAACGGATTCAACTGGAAAAGGAGCGAAAGTACGTTGAAGATGTCTTGGCCAAAGGCGCTGAAAAGGCCCGTTATCATGCATCCAGAACACTGCAGAAGGTTCGCAGGAAGACAGGCCTGGCCTACCGAAAATAATGACGGGTTATCGTTTGTGCCCCTGCCGCGATCGGATTTATTCTATCCGCCACCGTTTTAGGGTATTATGCCGTTTTCACTGTGGTCGTATTTATTGTTGCCACATTTTTTATCTTCATAGAAAAAATAGGTTGCAGATAAAAAGGAGTTAAAAAAATGACTAAAATATATCCGGATTCAAAAGTGGAAATTCAAGGTTTTATCGCAAAATCTTATGATAATCTGTTGAATTTTACTACCCTTGGGGGGTATGGTTTTTTTATAAAAAAAGTCATCGATGCAATGAAGATCAATGAAGATGATAAAATACTTGATTTCGGCGCCGGATCAGGAAGAAATGACCTTCTGATGAATAAATACCTTTCCGAAAAGGGCGAAATCCTTGGATTGGAAATTTCCGAAGTGATGATAGCTCAATTTAAAAGTAAAACTCAAAAATGTAAGAATATAAATGTAATTAATCAACGTATTGACCAGCCGTTTGAACTTAAAAAAAAATATGATAAGGTCTTTATCTCATTTGTATTTCACGGCTTTCCCTTTGAGATTCAAAAAAATATTATTCGTAATGCCTTTAAGGCTTTAAAAGAAAGTGGTGAATTAATTATTCTTGATTTTAATGAATTTGTTACTGCCAAGACACCGCTTTATTTTAGAATTCCTTTTAAAATGATTGAATGTAAATATGCTTTTGAATATGTAGAACGAAACTGGAAGCAAATTATATCCGGATTTGGTTTTAGCGATTTTCAGGAAAAATTATTTTTGAGAAAACACATTCGTTTATTAAAAGCAAAAAAATAAATGGGGGAATAGAAAAAACGTGAACAGCAGAAAAGCCAAAAGTCTGAAGAATAAAGTTAAAATTGCTATTCCAACAAATGATGGAAAAAATATTTTTCCTAAAATATTGGGTTGTGCAAAAGAAATTTATATTTATGAAATTAAGAACAAAAAAATTCGGTTTATTGAAAAAAAACGTAATCCTTATGAAAACACGCTGCAGCATTTAAAAACCCTAGACATATATGAGTTGATCAGTGACGGTGATTGTAACATCATTGTTTCTAATAAAATTGGGAAAAAGGGAATAAAAAGGTTAGAAGAAAAAGGTATGGTTTTATTTTTTGAGAATAAAGAGATTAAAAATGCTTTGTCAGTTCTAAGCAAAAGAGGAGTTAATAATGAAACTACTGATGATTTATGATGATAAATTCTCTTATAAACCCGTATTAAAAATTTGGAAGCTGTTGAGGAATACGACGAGAGTGAAAAGGTGGGAAATGCACTTATTGGCTTTATTCAAGTAGCGCAAAAAGATGAAAATGATATTTCCAAAATCGAAACTAAAATGATTAAAAATTTGAAATGGGCAGCTAAGAAAAATAAAACGAACAATATCGTCTTGCATTCTTTTGCGCATTTATCTTTGAGTAAAGCAGATGAGGAGATAACAAAAGACATGTTTGATCGAGCAGAAAAAGGAATAAATAATTCCGGGTACAATACTTCACAAACGCCGTTTGGTTATTTTTTAGATCTGGATATTCAAGCTTCGGGGAAATCGTTGGCAAGAGTTTTTAAGGAGTTCTAAATAACGGCCATGCCCTGTCCGGCAAAAAAACAAAGGTTTTGACGAAGCATGAAAGATATGGGATATGAGTCCTGAGTTGCGAGAGGCGCATGATCGATACTTTATTCCTCACTACTCAAGACTCAATGTCATTAACTTTAGCTGACAGGTTTATAATTTTGGTAAAATAATCTCC
>CAZQLG010000069.1:0-9149 GCA_964594105.1 uncultured Desulfococcus sp.
AACGGCCTGCAAAGCCGCTATTCTCCAGTTCAAATCTGGATGCCGCCTCCATAAAATATCAGGGCTTCAGCCATATTCGGCTGAAGCCCTTTTTTTTTGACATCTTCGTCAATAAATCAATCCACAATTTTTTATCTTGCCAAATTGTGTTTAAATCTATATAAAATTGAAGAACATATGATCGCTGTTCAGTTTACAAAAACAGGTTACGTAGTATAATTAATTATTTAGAAAACGGAGGAAAATGCATGAAAAAGTTTGCAGGCAGTTTAGTGGCATTTCTTTTAGTCTTGTTTTTATGTTCGTCAAATTTATGGGCGGGCGATTCCGAGATTCGAACAGACCCAACAGATACGGTGACCCTACCCCTGACAGAACATGAGGTTGCACCGCCTGCAATTAAGACGCCGGAAGAATCAATTCCCGAAGCCGCGCCGCTGGCTGTTGAAGCTGAAGAAGTTGTTACTGAAGCGGTTCTTCCGACAGAGCCGGAGGCTGTAGTTGAAGAGGTTGTTGGTACAGTCGAACCGCCTGTTGTTGTGCCACCTCCGCCAGCACCCAAAGATGATTTAACGATCGCTGCCGAACTCATCGAAATGGAGGGGCTGGCAAATTATAAAAAAGCACTGGATCTTTGCATGAAAGCGGTGGAAAAAGATCCCAATAATTTTAAAGCCAACTGGCTGTGCGCAGAAGCGTGCCGGGAATATGGGCTTGAGACCGAGCATCTGGACCTTGACGACTGGAAAGATATTTGCATAAAATACAGTACCCTTGGAAGAAAATGCGCTGAAAAAGCCATCACTCTGCAGCCGAGAAAGCCTAATGGATATTATTTTTATGGTTTGAATGTCGGCATTTACGCTGATGCGGTAAGTATCTTCACCGCTCTTAAAGAAGGGCTTAAAAATAAAACTCAGGAAAATTTTGAAATCGCCTATAAGTTAGACAAAACATTTGATACAGGTGGACCCATCGTTGCGATTGGCCGGTTTTGGCATGTCCTCCCATGGGTTGCCGGCGGGGATGAGGATAAAGCACTTGAATTTTACCGGGAATATCAAAAAACTGAATTTTTCAGTACGCCGGATGGTTTGGAAGGTCATATCTATTTAGCGGAAATTTTGATGGATAGCCGAAAAACTAAAGAAGAAGCCAAACAATTGTTGCAAGAAGCAAGTAAACTGACGAATGATAAGTTCTGGCAGAATCGGATCAAGGAACTTAATGATGATATGTAACTAAAATGGCATTGAATATTTATTGAATACCATTAACCCGGTTTTTGATTTTGTGACATCATTATCAATAAATCGAAAATTCGGGTTAATTATTTGACAGCCCGTAACAAGCTTCTATGTAACTTCATTTAAAAATTATGTATCAATAACCATTATTAACAAGGTGTTAACTTAATTTTTAACCATTTTTTCAAAAGTTATTTATAGGCTCGGTCCCGGACGTGGCCGGGGGGAACACTTCCAAATAACTCGTCCATAATCTTTTGAAATGATTGACAAGTTATTTTCTCATACAGTGGTGAATCGTCACCATGAAAAGCTTTTTACGAAGCCGTCAATGTTAGACACGCAAGTCTGAGGCAAGTGAATGAAAAAGTTAGTTATCAGTTTATTGGCAGTTTGTTGGGGTGTTGTGCTTTATTCCCCTGATTTATGGGCCGGGGATGGTTTGCCCCAGGCTGCAGTTACTCAAGCCGCATCGGATGTTATGACTCAGGAAGTGCCTGATAATTTGGTTCAGGCGCAAGCTCTTATGGATTTGGTCCAGGATCAAGATCTTATGGAACGGGAAGGATTTAAATATTACAAAAAGGTACTTGTTCTGTGTACAAAAGCCGTAAAAAAAGACCCCAACAGTTTTAAGGCCAATTGGATGACTGCAAAGGCCTGCTGGTTTTACGGCATGTACGTCCAGGAGTTGTACCTTTCAGACTGGAAGGACATCTGCAAGGTATACGGAAAAAAGGGGATGACATATGCTGAAAAAGCCATTGCGTTAAAGCCGAAGAGCGTTGAGGGGCATTTCTGGTATGGGATGAATGTCGGCATTTATACAGACTCGGTAAGCATGTTAACCGCATTTTTTGAGGGTTTAAAAAGTAAAGTCCAAAATAGTTTTGAGACGGCCTATAAGTATGACAAATATTATGATCATGCCGGACCCATCGCTGCGTTGGGTCGGTTTTGGGCAATTCTCCCGTGGCCCCTTAATGATAATCAATTGGCAATGAAATATTATCAGGAATTTCATAAAACGAAATTTTTTGGACTACCGCACACGGTTCAATTTCATGTATACTATGCTGAATTGCTCATGGATAACCGGGAGACGAGAAAAGAAGCCAAAACGCTCTTAGAAGAAGTACCTAAAATATCGAAGAATAAATACTGGAACGAACAGGCTAAGGTGCTGTTGGATGATATGTAGCAAGACCTTCAAGACCTTCAGGCCATAATAAATGCCGAATTACGCCACTCCAAGGCGTGGCTAATCCGGCCTACACTTTACGCCCTTCCCATCCACCTTCTGCCTTTTCATTACTTTACCAGAACAATTCTTAAATCCATGACATTGGTACCGGTAGGACCGGTCATCACCAGATCCCCTGTTTTTTGGAAAAAATGGTATGCGTCATTGTTTTTGAGAAAATCGGCGGGGTTTAGTTCGGCATTTATCGCCTTTCTGATGGTTTCGGAATCAACAACCGCACCGGCCGCATCTGTCGGGCCGTCAGTCCCATCTGTTCCGCCGCTTAAAAGAACCATCCGGTTTTCATCCGAAATATCAAGCGCTGCTGTCAGGGCAAATTCCTGGTTTCTGCCGCCTTTTCCATTTCCCTTTAAAATAACCGTGGTTTCACCGCCGGATAAAATGCAGGCTGGTGAGGGAACCGGATTTCCGGTTTTACGAATTTCTTTGGCAATAGCGGTATGAAAAAGGGCGGCTTCCCGGGTATCGCCCTCAATCATGGATGAGAGAATGAGTGTATTGTACCCCAGGGATTTTGACATTTTTGAGGCAGCCGTCAACGCTTCGATATTACTGGCTATGATCAGATTGAACGTTTTATCAAATATCTGATCACCGGGACAGGGCGTATCGCTGATTTTCCCAGTGATACCGTTTTTGAAGTGTTCTGCGACAACGGCCGGGATTTGGTCTGAGATGTTATATTTGTGTATGATATCCATGCAGTCGCGGAACGTGCTCGGGTCACCCACCGTCGGGCCTGACGCGATAACATCCAGCGGGTTGCCCACAACATCGGATACGATCAGGGTGATTAACGTTGCCGGCCAGGCTTTTTCCGCCAGGCGTCCGCCTTTAAGCAGTGACATATGTTTTCGCAATGCGTTGATTTCATTGATGCTCGCCCCGCAGGAAAGGAGTGTGCGTATGGTTTTCTGTTTGTCTGAAAGCGTCAGCGAAAGTGCGGGTAATGGCAGCAGTGCGGAACCGCCGCCGGAAATAAGACAGATGATTAAATCATCTTTTTTTGCCTTTTCCACAAGGTGAAGGATTTGCTGCGCACCTGTGTGACCGTTTTTATCAGGTATCGGGTGACCGGCCTCAACCAGTTTTATTGTTTTCAGCGCAACAGTATGACCATACTTTACATTAATGATACCCCCCGTGATTTTTAATAAAGGCAATATCTCTTCTATGGCAGCGCCCATGTGAGCAGACGCTTTTCCCGCGCCGATAATATAAATATTTTGATAGGCCTCTAAGTTAAAGGCGGATTGATCAATGTAGAGTATGTCGTTTTCACGGCGGCAATATTTTTTTACCGCGTAAAAAGCATTAACAGCGCTTAAAGCGCTGTTAAATATGCTGACGGCATCCTGCCGCATGGAATTTAATTTTTTTTGATCTTCCGGCATGACATCTATGGTTTCAGGCACGAAGGATCGCCTGATTCATTATTTTTTAATATCTTGTTCCGGTGCTTTGGCATTTGGTGGTATGGTATCTGGCGTTTTAGCGGGTGCTTTTTTGGGCTTTGGCTTTTTCTTTTTAAGACAGATTTTGTCTTTTCGCACAAACGCGCAGAGCTTTGGATTATAGTATTCTTTACAGTTTAATGGATTATATAATGGACATTCCGGATGCTTTTTTGACATGAATTGAGTTCCCCTTTATTATCAAATTTTGAAATTAAATTTTATATATCATAAAACCCTTTATTTAACAAGTGGCATCCGTATTTTTAATGTCTTAAAATATTAAGTGAGTTGCTCAAATCTTTTTGACAATTTTTATTCAGAATGTAATAAATGCGACGGTAAGCAGCATAATTAGAAAATAAGACAATTGTTCAGGAGCTGACAGGTAATGACCGTTTATGAGGACTTGAAAACCGAACTTTTGGCAGTCAATCAGAATATTTCAATATTGATCGGTCGAATCCATGCCATGCCGGAAATATCTCAGCAGTCTTTTCAGGGCTGGGAAAATATATGTCATAGTATCAAAAGTCAGTTGTCCGAGGAATTAATCCGTGTTGCAGTGATTGGAACAATCAAATCCGGAAAATCCACATTAATTAATTCCCTGTTTGCCGGCGATTATCTTAAAAGAGGGGCAGGGGTTGTCACATCAATGGTAACAAGGGTCCGCCGTAGTGACCAGCTCAATGCCAGGCTGTATTTTAAATCCTGGGATCAGGTCAATGCGGATATCAAACGATCCCTGGTATTATTTCCTTCACTGGAATGGCGGTCGCGTAAAGAACCGTTTGACATCTGCAGGCAATCAGACCGGGAGGAATTGGAACAGGCTTTGGGATCTCTTGAAGCCAAGCATCTTTTAAATAATGACTCAAGAAATCTGAATAGTTTATACCTGTCATCGTATTTAAGAGGATATGATCGTGTGAAGGATTTTCTGGCATCAGATGATTTAACGCAGGCGTTTTGCGGGAAAGAATTTTCAGCGCACCGTGATTTTTCCGGAAATGAGGTGCTGGCCTTTTATTTAAAAGATATCTCCCTTGAAATTGATTCCGGCGAAATTGAAAATAATATCGAGATCGCTGACTGCCAGGGGAGCGATTCCCCGAATCCACTTCACATGGCAATGATTCAGGATTACCTCCTGCTATCAAATCTGTTGATTTATGTCATCAGCAGCCGGACCGGTATTCGCCAGGCGGATATTAATTTTCTGTCCATGATTAGAAAGATGGGAATTATCGATCATATTATTTTTGTGGTCAACTGTGACCTGTCTGAACATGAATCCTATGATGAGCTTCAGGTCCTTATCGGAAAAGTAAAAGAGGATCTTGCAATCATAAAAAAAGATCCGGAAGTTTATACATATTCCGCATTGTATAGTCTTTTTAAAGCGAATCAGGAAAAATTGTCTGCCAAAGATTTTCAGCGGTTGACCCAATGGGAAGGTGAGGCAAAGATTATCGTCTTTTCAGATTCACAGGAAAAAAAGTTTATCACGAATTTACGCCAGGTGGTGACGCGTCAGCGATATGCGCTGCTTTTTAACAATCATTTTGAGCGTTTGAAAATGATTGTTTCCGGGTTAAACCACTGGATCAGGGTAAACCAGGATGTCCTGTCCAAGGGAGCAGATGCGGGGGCCCGCCTGCTTAAAAAAATCAAATCCCAGCAAAAAAAAACCAATCGCGTAAAAACAATGGTTAAAAGTACGCTGGAAGGTGCGGTGCAGCAAATTAAACGGGAAATCAGAACGGATGTGGATTGTTTTTTTGACAATCGATCCGGTGAAGTGGTGCCGGCTTTGCTTGACTTTGTCACAAGTTATAACATCCCGCTGTCCCAGTATCAGGATAAGGTGGTGACGGATGGTTTTTCCAACACGCTGTATCTGGTATTCCAGGATTTCCAACGCGGCATTGATACATATATGGCTGAAAATATTAACCCGCAGATATTTAATTTAGTGAAAAATCAAGAAATTAAAATTAAAGAATATTTTGAGGCCATCACCGGTCCTTATGAGGTGATGGTAAATGACGCATTGTCTGAATATAATGCCGCCATGGAACGCCTGGGACTGGGTGTGGCTTCCGATTATTGTAAACCGTCAGCCGATATTGACTTAAAAACTTTAAAACAGGTGAATAAGCTGGCATTCCCGCCGGCTGCCGCAACGATGAATTATAGTACCGTTATCAAAACAGAAGCCATTATGCGGCTGGGGGTATATAATTTTATCAAGCAAATCAAACGGCTCATCCGTCAACCGGTAAAAGATGAAACAGCAAATGCGTTGTCCGCGTTAAAAGATGCGATCAAGCGAATGAAAAAAGAAACAAAAGAAGGCATGGCCTTTCATTTTAAGAATTACAGGGAAAATCTTAAATTTCAGTATATTTTCCAGCTGGTGGATGTGGTATCAGATAATATATATGATGTAATGATAGAGCGCTTCCATGATTATACTCAGGACCTCTCCCGGTTAACTGATTCAATGGTTAAAAACCAGGTTGACAAAGAACAGGTATCTTTTTTTTTACAGGCGTCCGCGTCAACGCTGGATGAGATATCCGGCAGAATAAATCAATTTGGTGATATGCTTAAAGAGACAGTGAATAAGGATTCGGGTTAAATTTGGTTCGTCTTTGCCTGAAGATTTTTTTCAATGACCCTGAAAACCAATTGTAAATTTAGGATGGAGGAAAAATGGCCAAAAAACACACACGTATTGTTGCCATCGCAAATGAAAAAGGCGGTGTTGGAAAGACGGCAACGGTCGTCAACCTGTCAGCCGCCTTGTCCCTTGAAGGTCAGAAGGTTCTTGTCATTGATATGGACCCACAGCACAACACCACAAATGGTCTGGGTATTGATGCAACAGATGACAGTATCAGCATTTATGACCTGATTATCAATGGCGGTGAGTATAAAGTAGCGGATGCGATTTGCCGGACCCAATGGGAAAAACTTGATTTGATCCCATCGCATATTGATCTTTCAGGCGCGGAAATTGAACTCGTCGATGAGGAAGGTCGTGAAAACAGGCTCAAAAATGTTATTTCACAGGTGACTGATGCGTATGATGTTATTATTATGGATACCCCGCCGAGTCTTTCTTTGCTGACCATCAACGTGTTTGCCGCAGCCAGTGAGGTCGTGGTGCCATGCCAGACGCACCCCTATGCATATAAAGCCCTTGACGATCTGTTTGATACCGTCGAAGACATTAAGGAAGAGATCAACCCGGAAATTATAATTTCCGGCATTCTTCCGACTTTTTATGATCAAAGAACGAAGATTAGTCGGGATATTCTGGAAAGACTGAAAACCGATGCGCGATATAAAGATTTGTTGTTTGACACCTTCATTCGTGTCAATACCACCATAACCGCCAGTTCAGATAAGGGGAAACCAGTTGTTTTTTATCGGAAAAGCAGTTATGGAGCAAATGATTACATGGCATTTGCCCGTGAGTTCATCGGTTCGTAAGCGGTACGTTTCGCTTAGGTTCTTATCTCTAACTTTTCCGGTTTATCCAGATTAAGTTTTAATATTGTAATTTTTACAGTTTAATATATAATTTATTGAGTAATGATCAGTCCTTTTCGTACATTGAAGCAACGGGTGTTGCGTAACGCAGGATTTGGATTTTTTATGATGCTGTCAATGACTGATATGTCAGTCAGAAATAGACCGGGAGAATTGTTATGGGAGAACCCAGTACGAAAAATTCGTTGATTGAATCGGCAATCCGAATATTCAAGCAGAAAGGATTCCAGATGACCCGAGTGTCGGATATCGTTTCTGACGCAGGGGTTGCTCAGGGTACTTTCTATAATTATTTTCGGTCAAAGGAAGAGATTTTCAGGGATATCTGCAATGTGTTTATTGAGCAGGTACAAAAAAAGTTTATTGAAAGAACCGAGCATCTGTTTGACGGTGACACCCCGGATGAGGTGGTGAAAAGTGTACACCAGGTGGTCAGAGATCTCTTTCAGATTTATCGTGAAAATTTAGATGTTGCAGAACTCCTGTTCCGGGAAGGTATCGGTAATGGCGGAATTTTTAAAGAGATCTATGAAGGCCTACTGTCCTTATTCCTTGAGCTTATTGAAGAGCAGATTGAAAAAGCGATTCGTCGGGGATTTGTTCATATTGAGGACGCCCGGATCGGGGCTGTTTTTTTGTTTGGTTTGTTTGAACGGGGGCTTTTATATTTTATGCTGATCCGGAAAAATACGGATTTGGGAAAACTGGAGAGAGTGATGGTGGATTTTGTATTAAAAGGCCTTTCTTTTGACTATAATTTTGCGGCCTGATTTAAATCAAAACCGGCAGCCTGTTTATTAAACAAGCCGCCAGCTTTTTTTTTACCTTGGTTTATGATCAATTTAATGATGCTTTGTCGTTTTTGGCGCTACATCTTTTTCATGTTGCAGTGTTTTTTCAGAAGCCTTTTCCGGGAGCTTTTTTGGGGGGGCTATTTTTTTAGCCGCTTTTTTTGTTTGGAGATTTTTTTTCAGGCTGTTCAGCACGTCATTGATCCCCGCTGTCTTTTTATCCAACAATGCCTCTTGATCCTTGTCTGGACGAAGGGCCGCCGCTTTTGACAGGTTTTTTAACGCCGCTTCGCAGCCTTCAATCGTATTTTTCCCGGCAGCAACGTCTGCCTTGTAAACCAGGAATATAAAATTAATTTTATTTAATCGGGTTTTCGCCATTTTTGCCTGCTGGCGGGTGGGCGCAAATTTAATGGCCTGGTAAAGATCTGATTTAATGGTTTTAAAATCCAGTTGTCCGGTGACTTCTGAAAGCGCTTCCGATTTTTTGATATAATAGTTAAATGCCGGAACCAGTGCTTCCTTTTGGGTATAAACCGATTTGACAGGTTCCGTGATGGTCGCATCCGGTACACTTATGATCCGTTCCCTGCCGATCGGTGAAAATTTCCCCTGCCAGATTTCGACCGCATTGTCTGTGACTGTCAGATAGTAATTGTTCGTATTCATTGAACTGGCAATAATCAACAACCCGAACAGTCCGAGGATAACAGCAATCAGCATTTTTAGCGGATTATCCAGCGGGGGGTCGGTGGGGGCGGCAATTTTTGGCATAACAGGGGGGGATGGCGGCGCAGGTTTTTCTTTGGCTTCCGGTTTCCTCTCCAGC
>CAZQLG010000069.1:9249-10847 GCA_964594105.1 uncultured Desulfococcus sp.
GGCGGTGGCCGGTTTTTCGATGGCGTTTAAATCAATAGGTTTTTTTGCTGTGGGGGTTTTCTCTGCAGCCGTTTTTTTTGGCGTTGTTTTAGCCTTTGGCGCAGCTTTTTTTGGGGGTGCGGCACTCCCTGCTTTTTTCTTAGCGGTGGATTTTTTGCCTGTGGCTGATTTCTTTTTTGTGGTCGATTTGGTTAAGCTTTTTTTTCCCATATAAACCTCTTTAGCTATTCTCTGAGATTTGATATAATACCCTATGATTGGATTGTTTTCGTAAATAAAAGTTTATATAAGAACCGTTTTTTTTTGTAAACAGTTTTTTTAAATGATCCAGTTTTTAATGGTGGTGAATTTCATATAAAAACAGCTAATTATATTTTATTTTGATGCAAGATGAATGATTTGAATTTAAAGAAAAAAAATCTTGAAGCCGGGCTTCGTAAGCTTGATTCAATGGCAGTCGCGTTTTCGGGCGGTGTGGACAGTACTTTTTTGCTGGCAATGGCGGCTGAAATATTTATGGGCAATCGTAAAAATAAGAAACTTGTTGCTATCACTGCTGAATCGCCGGTTCATTCCCGGAAAGATATCCGGGATGCTGAATCGTTTGCTAAAGACAATCATATTCACCATATGATTGTCAGTACGGATGAAATGAATTCAGCTGAATTTATTTCAAATGAACCGAATCGATGTTATGTCTGTAAAAAAATAATTTTTGGAAACATCGTTAAAATTGCAGCAGAAAGGGGCATTAATAATGTCGCCCATGGCGTGAATGTTGATGACCAGGGAGATTACCGGCCCGGCATGAAGGCTGCCAGGGAAATGAATATCCTTTCACCGTTACTGGATGCCGGTTTGACTAAAAAGGATATTCGGCAACTGTCAAAAGAAATGGGACTTCCCACTTGGGATAAGCCTGCTTCAGGGTGCCTTGCGACCCGGTTCCCCTATGGTGAGTCCATTAATCTGAAAAAATTAGAAATGATCGAAAACGCTGAAATTATTTTATCGGATATGGACTTTAGAATTTGCCGGGTCAGATATTACAATGAGCTGGCAAAGATTGAAGTAGCACCTGATGATATTGAAAAATTGTTGAATCTGTCTGTCCGTAACCAAATTGTCAATCAATTTAAAAAGGCCGGATTTTTATATATTACCCTTGACTTGGAAGGATATCAGTCCGGACGGTTGAATCGGTCGATTATGTCTGGATCAGACATCCCTTATCCCCGATAACGGATCAACCCCTCCTGTGCCGTGGAGGCAACCAGAACGCCGTCTCTGGTATAAATGCTGCCGTGGTTCAGTCCTCTGGCTTTGCTGGCATTGGGGCTGTGAATTACATAGAGCAGCCAGTCATCCATTCGAAATGCCCGGTGAAACCACATGTCGTGATCCAGGCTGGCCACCTGCATTCTCGGGTCCCAGAAGGTTTTGCCGTGGGGTCGCAGAGATGTGGAGACCAGACCGAAATCCGATGCATAGGCCAGCATGTATTTGTGAACGGACAGGTCATCATCCATTTGATGAATGGTTTTAAACCAGACATACCGGTCCGGGGATTCTTTTTTGGGCGAAAACGGATTCATGGG
>CAZQLG010000070.1:0-10791 GCA_964594105.1 uncultured Desulfococcus sp.
GAAGAAGCGAAGGATGTAGCGCAACAAAGAATTTGGACTTTTTACGAAGCCATCACCTTTATTAAATGAATTGGTATTAATTCATGTGCTATAAGCGATACCCTAAAAATCATAAACCAGCGTTAATGCCGTTTCTGTATCTGTTTTTTCCGTGTCTTCCGGAACGTCGGTGTTGTTATCAACCGTAAATGACGCTTTCATGGACAGGGCACCGATAATTTGGGACTTTAATGCACTAACGGATTTGGTGTTGGTATTGTCGGAGCCTGTGACCACGGTGAGATCCTGTTGAAATGAAACAGCCTCTGAAAATTTATAGTTGAACATTAAATATCCGCGCAAGATGGCTTCATCCTCCGTCTTCTCGCCAATAAATATACCATTCTTCAAGTATCCATTGGTTCTATCATACCGATAACCGGGACCGATTTCGATGTTGAATTTGATGGTGTCAGAAGCAATGACTTTTCTACCGTAACCGGCGGAAAAGGTTGTTCTATAATCATATCCGGAAAACCGGTCATCCTCATAATCACCGTTGATAAATATATAATTGGCTTCATTGAATTTATATCCGACCTTTGCGGAATAATTATATTTTTCAGCAGACACCTTATCTTCTTCTTTTCCGTCAATTTCTGTTTCTTCAGAACTGTAAAGGGCGGCCAGGCTTATTGCGCCGAGAAAATGCTCTTTTTCGTATTTTAAACCGACTTTTGCGTTGACGGAATCGGTTTCAGAATTGCCGCTGGTCATTAAAAGTCCCACTTCCCCGCTCCCGGTGAAGTTTGTAGTTTCTTCGGAATTTGCCGCTGTCGTGGTCATAATTATTAATAAAATGATAAATACGGCTTTAAGTTTCATGTGTTCTCCGGTGTATAAGATATTAAAATTAATGTTATTTAAAAATTTAACCTGGAATTCTCACGCGTTGAAGAAATTTTGGTTAAAGGTTTTTGGCCGATATGGACAGTGGCAATGCCCATGGTTAGTCGACGCCATTTGATTCTCTCAAATCCCGCCTGTTTCATAATGGCGGCAAATTCAGCTGGTGGGGGGAAATGAATGACCGATGCGGGAAGATAATCATAGGCTTTTAAATGATTTGAAAAAAATGCGCCGATGACCGGAAGTATTTTTGAGAAATAAAAAAGGTAAAGGGATAAAAAGAATTTGTTTCTGGGGGTGGCCAATTCCAGGACTGCGAGTTTGCCGCCGGGTTTTAAACACTTTAAAAAATTTTTTAAAGCCGCTTCCCGGTCCATAATATTGCGAATGCCGAATGCGATCGTGACCGCATCAAAGGTAGCCGGGGGAAACGGCAGGTGTAGCCCGTTTCCGACAATGAGTTGGACGCGGTTGCCGATGTTTTTCCGTAAAAGTTTAATTTGGGCCAGTTTCAACATTTGGGGCGCAAAGTCAGCGCCGATGATGAGCTTTTGATTTCCAGGCTGGTTTAAGATTTCAATCAGGACATCCCCGGTCCCGCAGGCGACATCGAGGAGCGTCGCGTTATCCGGTAAGTCCAGTGCAGTGATCATGGTCCTGCGCCAGTAAATATCCTGCCGTATACTGAGCAGCCGGTTTAAGAAATCATATCGGGGCGCAATCGAATCGAACATCTCTTTGATAAAATCAAGTTCCATATTGACAATCTGAATTTAAGCATTATTGTATCGCCAAGGATAATTGCAGTTTTCGTTCTCATATCATACTGTCACTTGCTGTCAATTGTTTTAGATATGGGCAGTTTTTTAGATACTATCGGAATGGTTGCGCATTCTGTCAATCTCAATCTGATGGGATGTTTTTTTATTTATAATATGCGGGTTATGTGGAATATCGTGGAAGATAAATGAGTTCAAAAAGAGATTACTATGAAATACTCGGTGTCAGTCGTGATGTGGATGCCAATGGGTTAAAGTCCCGATACCGAAAGGTTGCCTTAAAATATCATCCGGATAGAAATCCGGACGATAAGAAGGCCGAAGATCTTTTTAAGGAAGCCGCAGAAGCGTACAGCGTTTTATCCGATGATGAAAAACGTCGGGTTTACGACCAGTTCGGGCATCGGGGACTGGAAGGAATGGGCGGTGGTTCCGGCGGCGGATTTGATGATGTCTTTTCTAGTTTTGGGGATATTTTTGAGGATTTTTTCGGTTTTCGATCCGGCAGAAGTTCCAGGAGCAGCGCCCAGCGAGGGAACGACCTTCGCTATGACCTGACGATCGATTTTATGGAAGCCGCCTTTGGTATGGAAACGGAAATCGATATTGAAAAATACGAAACTTGTCCGACATGTAAAGGGAGTGGCGCTAAGCCAGGTACATATGCTGAAACCTGCTCCCAGTGCCGGGGGACTGGTCAGTTCGTTCGAACCCAGGGATTCTTTTCCGTCAAAAGTACATGTCCCTCTTGTCGGGGTGCCGGCCAGGTTATCAAAGACCCATGTCCCCAGTGCAGAGGACAGCAACGGATCGTTGTTAAGAAGAAAGTGTCCTTAAAAATTCCCGGCGGCGTGGATAACGGCTCAAAGCTTCGGATGACCGGAGAAGGCGAACCCGGCATCAAAGGGGGCCCTCCCGGTGATCTGTATGTATTTATCGGGGTGAAGCCGCACGAGTTTTTCAGGCGCAGCAATACCGATGTCATCTGCACGGTTGAACTTTCATTTGTTCAGGCCGCCGTTGGGGGGGAGATACAGGTTCAGACATTGACCGGAGAAGAAACCCTCAAGATTCCCAAAGGCACCCAGTACGCGGATACCTTCAGGCTTTCCGGACAGGGCATACCATCCCTGAGGTCCAATACCCGGGGAGACCAGATTGTTCAGGTTGATTTGAAAACCCCGAAACATATGAGTAAAAAGCAGGAAGCGCTGTTAAAGGAATTTTCTACACTGGAGTCTGAAAAAATAACCAAAAAAATTAAGCGACTGTTTAAGGGCGGGTCTGCCAAGGCAGCCAAAAATTAATCTCACCATAGCGGGATTGAGCATTTTTTTTATTACTGATCGCTGTGGTTAATTTTATCTTTTACGCGTTCATCAACATCAACTTCAAAGGATATCTTAATAACAATGTATGAATTGAAAGTTGTTTCCCGGTTTGCTGCTGCCCATCAGTTGAAAATGGTGGCGGAGAAATGTGAGAACTTACATGGCCACAACTGGCGGGTAGAAGTATATCTTGCCGGGAAGGAATTAAATAATGCCGGGGTGCTGATGGATTTTGGAGAAATTAAAATTCATTTAAATGAAATCATCGACTCGCTGGACCATAAGTTCTTAAATGAACTGAATCTTTTTGATGACGGCAATCCGTCTTCTGAAAACATTGCCAGATATATTGCAGAAAAGATGCAGGCAAAAATATCAGTACCGGGGGTAGGTGTTTCCCAGGTGAGTGTCTGGGAATCAGACGATTCCTGCGCGACATATATTGTGCCATAACAGTAATGGCCCGCATTTTTGCGGGCCATTTTTTAATATAATCAGCTGTTTTTTTATGTGCTGTAAACTTCCAGCAACTCATCCCGTGTAATCAGGGAAACAACGTCGGGTACGAGGTCTTTGATTGCAGCAATACCCCCTTCCTGCCGGTCAATCAGAACGATAATCCGATCAACCCGCAGACCTTCGACGCGAGCCCGCTCAATGGCCTTTATGGTGGATCCGCCGGTGGTCACCACATCTTCAACGATGGCAACCCTGTCACCCGGGGTCAGATCTCCCTCAATCCATTTAACGATACCATGGTCCTTTTGATTTTTGCGTATGGAAAAAGCCTTGACCGGTTTCTTTTTTATTTCCGAAACAAAAGAGGTTGCCATGGCAATGGGATCCGCCCCAAAAGTAAGTCCGCCGACGCCGGCAATGTTCAGGTCGGAAACAGCATCAAAAACAAGGTGTCCGATCAGGTACATGCCTTTAGGGCTTAATGTCACCGGCTTGCAGTTGACATAAAAACTGCTCATTTTGCCGGACGCCAGCTTGAATGTCGGTTCTTTGCTGTATTGGAAAGATTTTTCGCATAGCAGATGGATGAGTTCTTTTTTCATAATAGTCCTTTTTTCCGGGAGTGATGATTGTTGCGAATCGGTAATTCCCCTTTTATTTGTGTCAAAAATTGTTGATTGTATGGAAAATATTCGATAAAGAATAACCCCCACCGAGGGGAAGAAGCTTTTTATGGGATCAGTGGGGGGAGCAAGAAAAACTGGAAACAGCACTCCTTGACTCGAAGAAGACCTATCAATAAAACGGTATCGGGTCAATGTTAAATATCCGATGGATAGGTTGAAGAAGGATGGCTTTTGGGAGTAAATCATATTGATTTAAATGTTGTTTCCTTTTTGCATATTTTTTGAGAGCCCGTGTCTCCGTGATTGTTTTATAAATCAATATTATTACTCATCCGTATGAGGTTGCGTCAAATGACTTCCGGTCTTGAAAAAGATATAATTATCCGTATGTTGCATGTCAATAAGCGATATGGAAAAATGGAAGCATTGAGTAATTTATCGCTTGAAGTCCGGAAGAATGAATTCGTTTTTGTGACCGGTCCCAGCGGTGCCGGTAAATCCACGATGATCAAGCTTCTCTATATGGGAGAGTCCGCGTCATCCGGTGCCATTCTGGTTGACGGGATAAACCTGTCCCGGATTCCCAGGAAACAGATTCCCATGCTTCGTCGCAAGTTCGGCGTTATTTTTCAGGATTTTAAATTAATTCCCACAAAAACGGTTTTTCAGAATGTCTCCCTGGTACTCGAAGTTGCCGGTTTAAAGGCAAAGGAGATTTATCCGCGTGTTATGGATGTCCTTGAGCGTGTCGGGATTGATGACCGGGCCGAAGAATTCCCGCCGGTACTGTCAGGTGGCGAAAAACAGCGAGTGGCTGTTGCCCGGGCAATGGTGGGGCAGCCTAAAATTGTTTTGGCCGATGAACCCACCGGCAGTCTGGACCAGGAATCCGCTGCACATATTTTTCAATTGTTGCGGGCTGTTCATCAAGCAGGCGCGACGGTTATTATTGCGACCCATGACCAGCAGATGATCAACGACCATGATGGCCGGGTGGTTCGGCTTGAGAATGGCCTGAATGTGACTTTCAAATAATGCTTCATAAGATTTATATAATTGACAAGTTATTTTTTTATAAAGTGGTAAAGAAGCACCATGACAAGTTTTTACAATATCCTCATTAAAAATTCAGACGGGAATAAAAATTTATGTTGATATTCGCTGCCAAACGCGCATTGACGGATATTGTAAACAATAAATTTCTTCACATGGTCAGCATCGTGACAATTGCCTTATCCGTATTTATTGTCAGCGCATTTTCTCTTTTTTTCAATAATGCCACGGATTTTTTGGATGCCTGGCGAAAAGGCATACGCATTATCGCTTACATGGGTGACAATGTGGCTGCGCCCCAGCGAATCGAATTAATGGAAACAATACGAAATTCAAACGGTGTGGCAGCGATTGAATTCATTTCCAAAGACGATGCTTACAATGATTTAAAACGCAAGATCGGTCAGCAGTCTTCGCTTCTTGACGGCCTTGATAAAAATCCATTGCCGGATTCTTTGGAAATCACTTTGGCGGATTCTTACCGCCGACTTGAAGATATTGAAAAGTTGGCAAAAACCATTGGGGGAATGCCGCATATTGAAGATATCGAATATGCCCAGAAGTGGCTTTATCGATTTAACGGGATCTATAATCTTTTCAAAGTTACCGGTCTGGTGCTGGTGAGCATTTTTTTTATTGCCACGCTTTTGATCATTGCCAATACCATTCGGCTGATCATGTATACCCGGCGGGAAGAAATTGAAATTATAAGAATTATCGGTGCGGATGAGGCGTTTATCAAATATCCGCTTTTTTTTGAAGCCTTGGCACAAGGTTTTTTAGGCGGGGTTGCCGGCCTATTGATGCTTTACCTTGCATTTATTCTAACCGTGCCGAATCTTACACCGGAAACAGTGTTTGCTTTTTTTGAAATCCGATTTATTTCGGTAACATTTTCTTTGACCATTGTTTTTTGCAGCATGATGATTGGGTGGGCGGGGTGTTTTTTTTCAATCAGAAAATTTTTAAAACTTTAATTTTTTTCAGATGCCTGCTTTTTTGTCTGTCAGTGGCAGCAACGGGATGGTGTGCTGAAACGCGTGAGGCCGGGGTCGTTACGGTGGATCACCTGAACATGCGACTTGATGCGGGGATCGGATATCCTGTGATCAAAGTGCTGGAAAAAGACACCCGGGTCCGGGTGCTGTCGCATGTCAAAGGCTGGCTTCAGGTGCTTCACGATTCGGACGTGGGGTATGTCGCAGGCCGAAATAATTATATCAAATTATATACCATCCATTCCATCCGTGATGGCAAGCAAACGGATTTGGATATCGCCACCACCAAAGCCGGTGATATTAAGCAAAAAATAAATCAGCAGGCGGCAGAAGTTTCTAAGTACACTCATCAGGAAAAAGAAATTATTGATCAGCTTCACAAAACAGATCTGGCACTCAACAAAGTCAGACAGCAGGCGGCTGTTATTGCCGGCGAACTGGCAGATGCGGCCACGCATATTTCAAAGATTCAAAAACAAGTGGATCAGGCTCAGCGTACCATTGACAGGAGTAATGGATATGCTGTTAATCGTTTGATTTCACTTTATAAATTAAATAACCTGGGTGAAGTGAACCTGCTTGCGTCAGCGACATCACTTCATGACCTGATGCAGCGTAGGTCAGCGGTTGAGAAGATACTCCAATATGATCACCGGGTAATCAGCGAACTGGCAGAGAAAAAAAATCATCTTTGTCGGTTGGTCGATCAACTGAATTCTCAGAAGAATAAAAAGGAAAAACTGAATAAAGAATATCAGGCAGCCGTTGCAAAACGGGCGAAAGAGAAAAAACAACGTCAGCATCTCCTGTCTGAAATTAAACAGAAAAAAATAAATCGTCTGGCAACGATAAAATATTTGAAAAAGGCTTCTGTTAAACTGGATAAAACAATTCATGCCCTGCGTCATCGGGTCGCTTCTGGTCAGAAAAATATTAACAATTTTTCCGCTTATCAGGGCTTGCTAAAAATGCCGGTTAACGGTAAAGTTATTTCGAGATATGGAAAATATGTAGAGGCTCATTCGGGGGCGTCTAATTTTCGGAACGGCATTGAAATTCAATCCAGACAAGGTGCCCCGATACGGGCTGTTTTTTCGGGACAAACGATATATTCAAGCTGGTTAAAAGGGTATGGCAATGTAATTATTATTGCGCATGGGAAAAATTTTCATACCGTGTATGCGCACGCCGAAGAACTTTTCAGGTCAAAAGGGGATCCGGTGGAAACCGGAGAAGTCATTGCCACTGTGGGGGATACCGGCTCAATGAACGGGCCGTCTCTTTATTTTGAAATTCGTCATCAGGGAAATCCGATTGATCCGCTTGAATGGATGAATAAAAGTTAAAAGGAGATCCAAATGATCCAGAAACAGAAGCAGTTGTTGAAAAGTGTGCTGTTTATCGTTCTCATTGCTCTAATGGTCGTATCTGCAACGGTTGTGTACGGAGATTTGGCTGAGCAGGATAGCGAAACATATAAAGGGCTTAAGCTTTTTTCCGATGTGCTCGCGGAAATTGAAAATAAGTATGTGGAACCGGTGGAACCCAAGGAACTCATTGAAAAGGCGATTCAGGGCATGGTGCACAGCCTGGATCCCCATTCGTCTTTTTTACCGCCGGAAGCCTTTGACGATCTTCAATCGGAAACCAAGGGAGAATTCGGCGGTATCGGTATTGTCATCACCATGCGTGACGGCCACGTGACGGTCATTTCCCCCATCGAGGGAACGCCGGCGTATAAAGCCGGCGTCCAGGCACAGGATGTCATCATAGAGGTCGAAGGTGAGCAGACAAAGGGCATGATGCTCTGGGAAACCGTTAAAAAAATGCGGGGGGAGCCGGGGACACCTGTTAAAATAGGTATTTACAGGAAAGGTGAGCCAGAGATTATTGACCTAACCCTGGTCCGTGCGGTCATTCCCTTAGATAGTGTTCGGTCATTGACCTTGAAACCCGGGTATGGGTATATATGGGTCACTAATTTCAGGGAAAACACAACCGATGAAGTCAAAAAAGCCTTAAAAGAACTGGAAAAAGAGACGTCCCCATTAAAAGGTCTGATTCTGGATTTACGGGATAATCCCGGCGGTTTACTGGATCAGGCGGTCAAAGTGTCTGATATTTTTCTTGAAACCGGAATAATCGTGAGCATTAAGGGCCGGGAAGGCAAGGAAGGTGAGGAATATATGGCTCACCCGAATATTGGCCCCAATGATTATCCGATTGTTCTTCTTATTAACGGTGGCAGCGCCAGTGCCTCGGAAATTGTTGCCGGTGCGCTACAGGACAACCATCGGGCGCTGGTTCTCGGGACGACATCCTTCGGCAAGGGGTCTGTTCAGACAGTCCGGCCGTTGCGTGACGGCTATGCGTTGAAATACACCATTGCCAGATATTATACGCCCAGCGGCAAATCGATTCAGGCGGAGGGTATTTTGCCGGATCTGGTGGTCAAACGGCGGGTCCTTGATGAAACAGCCGATGATGGATTTGATTCCAACCTGATCAAGGAAGGTGATTTGAAGAATCATTTGACGACCGGGGAAAAGAATGAAGAAATAGAAGCCATTGAGGAAAAAATTGACGATAGCAATGACAAAGACGATATTGAAGAAGACAGTGAAGCGGATATGACGGAAGTTGAAAAGATTATGCGCCTGCGGGATGCGGTTTATGAACACAGTTCCACGAATTCCAATGCATTGCTTTTAGATTCTCAGGTCAACCGGGCATATGAAATCCTGAAAGGGTATGAAATTTTTCAGGGGTTGTCCCAGAAATAAAATAGTTCATCGGTTGGAAGTGCATCAGCAGTTGTTCCCCGTGAACGGGTATGTTTGAATCTGGTCAGATTTAAACTATTTGATTAGATAGTCGGATTTTAGATAATAAAGGGCGCAATGGATGTTGCGCCTTTTATTTGTTTTTCATGATGTAAAAGGGTATCGATGGTAACAAAAAAATCAACACCCCCTAAAAAGAAAGCCGCACCGAAGAAAGGGGCGGCTGGTTCAAAGAAAGCAGCATCACCGGAAAAGGCGTCACTGCGTAAAAAACCGGCACCGGCGAAAAAGAAAATCGCATCGCGCGGCAATAAACAGAGCCGGCCGCAAGGCCGCTCTGGGGATAAAATTGTCACCATTATGACCACGTCGTTTTTTGTGATATTCGCTTTATTTGTGGCATATGTGTTGCTGTATCCCCAAGATATTGAAAAATCCCCGGCATCCGTATCTGTCCCGGTGAAAAAGGTGGTTCCCCTTAAAATTGCCAAATTTGGAAAGCCGGATTTTGAAATTTTTCCGGCAAAACCGATTCCGTCTCGTCGGGCTGCCGCAACACCGCGCGTTATCAAAAAAATACCATCGGATTTACGGAAATTGCCAACGGATGAACAGCCGGTGGTGGCGATTATTATTGATGATTTCGGATATGACATGGATCTGGCAAAAAGATTTCTGGCCCTTGATACGAATTTGACCTGTGCTGTTTTACCGCATAGTGTTTATTTCCGGCAAATCGCCCGGTTGGCCGGAAAAGAAGGCCATGAGGTGATGCTTCACCAACCCATGGAACCCATTGAATATCCGCTGATTGATCCGGGACCGGGAGCGTTGTTGTCTTCTATGTCACCGGATGACCGAATAAAGCAGTTAAACGCCAATATTGATTTAATTCCGGGCATATGCGGCGTGAATAATCATATGGGATCAAAAACCACAACCATGTCTGATGAAATGAACCAGATTTTTACTGTTTTAAAAAAAAGAGGACTATTTTTTATCGACAGCCGGACCACGGCTGCCACAGTAAGCCTTTCTTCAGCCCGGCTGTTTAAGGTGCCGTTTGCAGAACGGGATGTGTTTTTGGATCATGTCCGCGAGGCATCGGAAATCCGGGCGCAGGTCGAACGCCTGATTAATATTGCCGAGATCCATGGAAAATCTTTGGGCATCGGACATCCCTATGAGGTAACGTATCAGGTATTAAAAAAAATCCTGCCGGAGATGAAAAAAAGGGTCCGATTGATTCCGGCATCTGAAATTGTGGAGGTGTTTTAGGCATGGTCGTAAGAAATAATTAAAAAAAAGCTTGCTATTTTTTTTCTGCATGATAAAAGGGGGGTCAATTAATAAGGGCCCGTTCTTAATTTTCGGGTTAGTTTCGTTCTGAAGGAAATATCCATTTGTTAAAGTGGCATCCTGCAGTCTGGAACCATTAGAATTTTTTTATAAGGAGGATGTTACAATGGCTAATGGAACAGTAAAATGGTTTAACAGCACCAAGGGTTTTGGTTTTATTGAACAAGAAGACGGCGGACCGGATGTGTTCGTTCATCATTCAGCAATCAACGCAAGTGGTTTTAAATCACTTAATGACGGTGATCGGGTGACTTTTGACATTGAACAAGGTCAAAAAGGCCCTGCAGCTGCAAATGTGACTGTTGTTTAACAGTTATATTTTTCAGTAAAAAACTCAAAAGGCATTTCATCGATTTTCGGTGAAATGCCTTTTTTTATGAATTGATTTATTTCTACACAATCATTTTTAATCTAACTGGCAGATTTTATAAATCAATGTCAAGTTGGACCAGTCATTTTATCCAGTATTCATTTTGATGTTTAAAATAAAAGAGCGAAGCGATATCATTATTCGA
>CAZQLG010000071.1:0-10764 GCA_964594105.1 uncultured Desulfococcus sp.
CAAAAAGTGCATTTATTATGAGAACATCCCACTGTTGCCTGAAGCAGGATACTGTTTGCTTCGCTTGGCGGACGGATCATATTTCCTTCATAGTGCATGATTTTATTTCTCCTGATTATATTTTAAACGGCCGGATCTTTTTTATGATAAATTGTATTAGATGTATCAATAAATAAAGGATAATTTCAACACTGAAAGAAAAAAAGAATTAATATGTGATTTTAAAAATTTTAATCAGGGTTGTGGGCATAATTCAGAACTTAATGTGGAATATCGGATATATATGTTGGATTCGGATGTTTTTACTGCAAGCTGCCGGTTATGTTTGGGTTGAAGATTTGAAATATAAAAACAATTTTTCCAAAATTTAAAGCGCTCAATTTAGAAATAAAAAAAGGGATGCCTGATGGCATCCCTTTTTAAATCGATTAATTATTTATTTAACGAAGATTAGTATCCTCTGCCTTTCAGGTCGCTGGCAATATCGACATAAAATTCATTGGCATCAAAGCCCGGAGTAATGCCGAACAATTGATCGACAATGTTTAAATGGTCACAGCCGACACTATACCATGCAGCATCTTCAACGCCCCGGAAGTTGCCCCATTTTGCACTGTTAACGCTGACCAGGCCGTCATTGGCGCCTTCATATGCCAGAAGAACCAACCAGGTTGGTTCCAGAATAACGCTCGGGCAGGAGGTTTTGGCCTTGGCAGCCCAGCTTTGATAGTAAACGCCGGAAACATTTTGTGTGTTCGGGTTAAATGTATTGATCATGTAAGGACGGGTCATGTCATAACCGTTTTGAAGGCTGTTGGGATTGGTATCGCCGAAAATAAAGGCGTAAACTAAATCCAGGGTGCCGCCGACCAGCCATTCCATAGAATTCGGAACAACGCCGACGACTATATCAGCGATAGCGCTTCCTCTGTGAGGGCCGGCAATACTGGTGTGGCTTGCTACATATTGGCCGATACCTAAATTGGAGACGGCATCGCGGGTATAAACGGTTCCATGGGAGTGGCCGATAATATTTAATTTTGCTGCACCGGTGTAAGCTCTGATCTGGAGAAACTGGTTCTTAAAATCAACTGCTTTATTGCGAGTGCTGTCCATGCCGTTGACGGAAGTGATAAACACATCAGCCCCTTCATCTTCCATGGCTTCCGGAATTCCCCACCAGTAATCGACGATGCCGAGGATTTCAGCAGATGCGCCCATGCCGTGCGCCATGACGATCGGATATCTTGTATCACAGGTATCACTACTTCCACCGGCAAGAACATTTCCGGGCAGTAAAAAAATGGCAGTTAAAAAAATTGTTAAACCGATTAAAGTGAGCTTTTTCATGTTTCCCCCTGAATTCAAATTATTAAAAAGATGATTGCTTATTTTTGTGAATTACGATTTTTAAATGCGTCTTTGTTTTTTTCTGTAAACAATGTTTACCCATACATTGACGTAAACGTCAATGGAAGTCAATCAGGGAAACCCTGAAATTTAACTTCGAAAAACCTGATTTTGAATGAGGAAAAAAGATATAAGGCGGAAGGTATAAGGTATAAGGTGGAAACTTAGCCTTTAACGTTGTTTTTAAATGTGTCGGCCGGATTAGCGCGTAGCGCGGAATCCGGCATTTATAATAAGGTCAAAAGACAGGGTAGGTTAAATGAGGTGGGGCAATCCCTTTTCCCCTTCCACCTTCTACCTTCAGCCTTCTTTTTTATGTATCTAAAGAGATGATACCTTCTCTGAGGGCAATTTTGGTCAGTTCCGCAACGCTTTTTGCATTTAATTTTCGCATAATCTGTTGCCGATGGGTTTCAACTGTCTTGACGCTAACGTGAATTCGGGCGGCAATGTCTTTTGTTTTCAGCCCTTCTGCGATTAATTGCAAGACTTCTCTCTCTCTGGCGGTTAACAGGGCGACCGGGGAGGTGTCACTGCTTTCCAGTATATTTGCATAATCCTTCATGACCGTGTCAGCGATTTTTGGGCTCATGTAGTTCTGGTTGGCGACCACTGCGGAAATGGCGGCAACCAGTTCATCAAATGCGCAGTTTTTTAGCAGATAACCGGAAACCCCGGCTTTTAACATACCAACGACATACCGTTTGTCAGAATACATGGAAAGTGCAATGATCTTTGTCTTCGGCAACTCCGTGACGATTTGCCGGGTTGCCTCTATTCCGTTTAATTCCGGCATATTGATATCCATGACAACGACGTCCGGTACAAGGTCGACGGCCAGGCGAACCGCCTGGCGTCCGTTTTCCGCTTCCCCGATAACGATCATATTGCTCTGGCTTTCAAGCAGCGATTTTAATCCGTCTCTGGTGATTTTGTGATCATCTGCGAGCAGAATTTTTATATCCATTGTCTATCCCTGTTTTGACTGTTTAATCGCTTGATGTTTAATTCTTGCCGTCATTTGTATTCTTTGCTGTCATGGGGGATATCAGGGTAACGCTGGAACCAAGATTCGGATCGGATTTTATTTCCATGCGTCCTCCCTGGTGCTTTAAGCGTTCCTGGATTGAAAAAATGCCAAAGCCCCCTTTTTTAACATCTTTTTCTTTTTTGGTCGCTTCAAAACCGACGCCGTTATCAAAAATGACAATGCGGACAAAATCATCTTCTTTTACTATGGAGACACTGATTTGAGTTGCCCGGGCATGTTTGACCACATTATGCAGCAGTTCCCGGGTGGCCTGGAACAGGAGGATGCGAAGGCTTTCATCAATGGTTTTATGTGTGTCATCGTCAATAAATTCTACTTTGATGTCATGCTGTTTTTGTGTCTGCTCGGTCAGCCAGTCAAGGGCCGCTTCCAGTCCCAAGTCATATAGTATGGGGGGGCTCAACTCAAAAGTCAAGGTCTGGGTATCAGCGATGGACTGGTCAATCAGCGAATGAATTTCATCGATATGCTTTGAAGCAAGCGAAGTTAATACGGCGCCTTTGAGCTGGCGGAGTCTCATGGAGGCATTTGCCAGCGCATGCCCGATGCGGTCGTGCAGGTCACTGGCAATCCTCCGACGCTCTCGTTCCTCGGTCAGCGACAGCTCCGAGGATAGTGATCTCAGTTGCGCCTGGTAACGCAGTGATTCTTCCTCGCGTTTTTCAGCAATTTCCCGAAGTTCTTTTTCATTTTGAATGACACTTTCATAAAGGCGGGAATTTTCCAGTGAAATGGCGGCCTGGGAGGCCAGAAGGCTCAATACTTTAATCCTTTCCGGAGTAAACACCGCCGGGGTAATATTATTTTCAAGATATAAAAGAGCCACCATTTGAGAATGCCTTATAACTGGCAGACATAACACGGATTTTGGCTGGAATTTCAGGGTATAGGGGTGCCGGGTGAAATCCCCTTCACTGCCCGCATCATCGAGCACCATATATGTCTGGGTGCTTTTTACATAATTCAAAACCGGGTTAAAAAGTTCGAGCCGGCTGTTCGCCGGCAGGGATTTGTAAACCATGGTTTCTTCATAGTCAATGTTGTTTTGTGCTTCCAAATACATCTGGTCGCCCTTGATTGTCAGAAACTGCACTTTTCGGGCGCCTGCGTTTTCCAGTACAATTTTCATCAGGCTTTTTAATAAATCTTCTAAAACAATTTCTGTGGAGATTGCCTGAAGGGCATTGACAATGGCGTTATAATCAAGATGTTGATCGCCTGGAAAGGGTTGCGCTTGGGGGCTAACCGTTAGCAGTGATGCAAAGTTTTTTTCAAGAAGATCTACTTTGGTTTTGGCTCCCCAGTAATGGTAGCTTTGCCGGGCTTTATCCATAAATATTTTCGCAATATCATCAAAGCCTCTTGAAATATAAAATTTTGCCGCCGCTTCATTGGCAATGGCATGGATTTGCGTAAAGCCATTGGCATTGGCGGCGGCAATGGCACGGTGGTAAAACGTAATCGCCTGACGGTCCTGGCCGGTTATTCTGGCATGTTCTGCTTCGATCAGTAAATATTTGTCTTCAAAATTTTCAGGACATTGATATGATAGTCGTTTTAATCGATTACGGAAGATTATGATTTGTCGGCGATACAGGCTCTGTTTCAGGATGGATGCAGACGGATAAAGCGCTGCTAAAACCAGGCAGTGGTAGATATAATATTCCGGAATGATAATGGTTCCAATATGATAGTGCCGAAATGCCGCGCAATTTTTAGCCTCTTTCAGCGCCTCTTTATAATCCTCCATAATGTAGAGAAGGCGCAGTTTGATTAAATGATGCCGACATAAAATGATTTTTATGTCATCGCTCTGCATATTCTTGATATGTTGGGTTTCGGAAAAATGTTCATCGTCTAAACGATGAATATGAACTGTTTTTCCCTGAACGCATCGGATAAATTGAATTACGGAGATTAGATAGTTTAATGCACCGATATCATGGGATTTTTCTACGAATTCGTAAAACCGGTTACATTCGTCAAAAATTTCATCCAGGGTTGTGCCGCCGGCGAACATGGAGAATATCAGCGACTGAATATGGTATACGGTATAATTTAAATCCCCGGTTTCACGGGCAGATTTCACGCCTTCCCGGTTTAATGCAATGACGTGATGAATATGACGGGTCCATAGGGTAATGCCATTGGCAAAATATAATAATACCTTGGCGGTCATTTGCGTGCTGCCGAATTTATTTTTTGCTTTCATGGCCAGTTCGCCAAATTGATATCCGGCGTCATAACCTTTAAATATTGCACATAGGGCTGCGCCATATACCACATAAGCAAACGGGGAAACATTGGAGTTGCCGTGTTTGAGCGTTATTTTGAAAATATGCAGTGCCATGTACGATGCTAAATAAGGCTGGCAGAAATAAGCGGATAAACTCAGGTTCATCATCATTTTAAGGGTCAATAAAAGACGGGGATCTGATATCTCCGGGAGTTCAAGCAGAGCGTCAATTTCTGTATGATGAAGCCTTATTTTTAAGGTTAGAAGGCTGTTCAGTACATCTAATTTCCCGGCTCTTTTCGGGAGTCTGACACCCAGAAGCCGCAATCCGGTTGCGCCGATTTTTAATGCGTCTTCATGTTTTGCCAGGCTGGCCAGCATGATCATTTTCTGATTGTACATGGCGGCCTTGTCTTCGTCGGAATCGGCCCGCTCCAGCAGAATTTGAAACAGTTTCTCCGCGTTATCGAAATTATGCAGAAGATATTCACATTCCATCCGGTGTTTTTTGATGTCGAAAATCAGGGTATAGTTTTCAATCCAGGCATTGTCGGTTAAAAATTTTTCCCCTGTCTTCAAATAGCTGAGGGCTTGGCCGTAGGCGGCGGCGTCTTTTGCCCGTTTCCCGGCCATAAGGTTGAGCTGTGCCAGCTGCTGGACATCAGCATTTTCCGCCAGCTGATTTTTTCCTTGATTAAAATGATGTACAATGGGAAAAATCCGGCTGGGCAGATCTTTTGGATCTGTATTTTCTAAAATCAGTTTTCCGATCTGAAGATGGATTTTATTTTTTTTTACATCAGCTATTTGAGCATAAATAGCCTGCCTGACCTTGTCGTGTAAAAATTCGAATGTAATATCACCGGACGGATTTAATGGCGTTGTTGGATTGTCCGTCTTTAGGCTTTTTGGGGCTTGACTTTTAGTTACTGATTTTTCCATACGTCGGTAGGCATCACCCTTTGGCATAATTAATCCGAGGGCGATCGCTTCGTGCAAGTCCGATACAAGCGTACGGGAGGATTTGGCGGCAGCCTTTGACAGCAGCGGCAGAGAAAAAGAATCGCCAATGCAGGATGCCAGCTGGAGGGTATGGCGTGAAGAATTATCCAGCTTTGATACTTTGGCGGCAATAAAATCAACCACATTATCGGTGATACTTTGCGCGGTTATCTGTTCAATATCCCACTGCCAGTGGCCGTTTTCATAATCATATGCAAAAAAACCTTCCTTGTTCATTGTCTCCAGAAACTGTTTGATAAAAAAAGGGTTTCCCCGGGTTTTATCGAGGATTACTTGTGCCAGCAGTTTTACCTGGTTGATGCTTGCCTGAAGCGTATCTGAAAGTAAATGACATATATCGATTTCATTGATTGGTTTTAAAATAATGGTTTGAACCGGCGTCCCTTTATGCTTAATCCATTCAATGGAATCCAATAAAGGATGCGTGCTGCTGATTTTGGTATTGCGATATGCCCCAATAAAATAAAAATTTCGCGTTCGGGTGCCGGTAAAGAAAGACGCCATCAGTTCCAATCCGGCAGCATCCGCCCATTGCATATTGTCGATAAACAATGTCAGCGGATGCTCTTTTGAGGCAAGCACCTGGAGAAATTTTTCAAAAACCATATGAAAGCGGTTCCGGGCATCTTTTGGTGAAAGTTCTGTTACTGGTGGGTGTTTGCCGATGATGAATTCAATTTCCGGGAGAACATCGACGATAATCCGGGCATTTGAACCCAGGGCGTCAATCAGTTTATATCGCCAGGCATCAATCTGATTGACCGGTTTTATCAGAATTTGTTTTATTATCTCCTGGAATGCCTGGATCAGGCCGCTGTAGGGGATATCCTGCTGAAGCTGTTCATATTGCCCGGATATGAAATATCCTCCTTTTTTGACGACATATTTTTGGATTTCTTCAACAATACGTGATTTTCCGATGCCGGAATATCCAGCGATCATGGATATACCGATATTGTTTTCTTTTACCCGGTTGAACTCATCAATCA
Organism: uncultured Desulfococcus sp.; assembly: GCA_964594105.1. Lineage (GTDB taxonomy): Bacteria > Desulfobacterota > Desulfobacteria > Desulfobacterales > Desulfosalsimonadaceae > SURF-3. The sequence continues at coordinate 6,710 of CAZQLG010000071.1, forward strand.
GCATGGCGGTTTCAATTTTCCGGCCGTAAATTTTTTCCGGGAATCTGAATTGTTCGGAAACATCATGCTGCCCGATTTGAAACGGGGGCAAGGGGGTGCTGGCGTGGCGTTGCTCCAGGCAATAAAGCAGGTCTGATTTGATTCCATAAGCGCTTTGATAGCGTTGATCAGGGGATTTTGACAGCAGTTTCAGGATGATATTTGACAGCGGGGCACCGATTTTTTTTTGTATTTTTTTAGGTAGTTCCGGGTTTTTAGCCATATGGGCGTGAATTAATTCCATGGGCGTTCTGCCGGTAAACGGCGGGGCGCCAGTGATCAGTTCATAAAAGAGGATACCCAGGGAATAAAAATCGGTTCGGTGATCGATTTCACAATTCATCCGGCCGGTCTGTTCCGGTGAAATATAAGGCAGATGTTCATCCGCGATGGTGACCTGGCCGCTGTGTTCAGAAATTAGCGCTGCCGACGAAAGGATTGCGTACATTCCGAAAGCAAATTCATGGATACAAATATGGCTTTTTGCCGGGTCAATCGCAATATTGGAACTCATCAGTCCGTTATGGGGCAGGCCGACTTTATGCAGGTCGTTGATGGCGGTAACAATCTGAACAGCGATAGGGATAAATTGATCGGAATTTAAAGGACCGTTTGTCTCTAAATATTTTTTTAATGAAATCCCCGCAAAGTCTTCTAAGGTAAAGGCAATACCGGATGTTGATGCCTTTGAAATTTTTTCTATCGCATACACGCGGACAATATGATGGGAACTTAATTTTTTTAACGGCAGGAAATATTGATAAATATCTTCATAAAGATCTTTAGCCTGTTTTTTAACCGGTAAAAAATGAATTTTTACCTTGGTGGCGGATTGGATATGACGGGCAGAGTAGATTTTTACCCCGTTTTTTGGCGGGAGTTCAAGGAGGATTTCGTAATTTTTCAGGTTAAACATGCATATAAGATCCCCATTAAAAGATGGGTTGTTAAACAATATAATAATATTAAATTGTTATGTTGTTTTTGCGGTGCCTTTTTGAAATTAAAAAAAACATCGAACATTGAACATCGAATAATGAACATCAAATAATGATGTCGCTCTGCTCCGTGATTTAAAACGCCTTGAATGACTATTTCTTTTTCTTTTCAGCTGTTTTGATACTGGCGACAAAAATTTTAATTAATTGCTCTGTTTCCTCTATGATATTATTGATTCGGTCAGGTTTTTTAAGTAAAGGTATTTTCTGAATAAGTTTTAACCATCTATGGGTTTTCCTCAGTTATTTCAATGGAATACGGAGTTTATTTATTCATCATTCGATGTTGGGCGTTCGATGTTCGATGTTTGTCTTTTTTATTGAATCTATCATCGGTCCAGCACGGAAATAAAACATCCCCCACCGCCGCCCCCCCCGCCGCCTCCCCCACCATCATTGCTGCTGTCACTTTCAAATGTGACAGAAATGGAGTGATCTGAAGAAACGTTGTTAAACGCATACTGGTTGATTTCACCCTGCGAGACGCTGTCTACGATTACATCTAAAATGTGGTAACCTGAATTTGGAGTGAAGGTAAAAACTTCATTTGAATTCTCAAACGCGGAAATGCCGCCTGACGGAGAGATCGTTCCGCCGGTTCCGTCAGATGCGGCAATCTCGTAAACCGTGACCATGTCAGCCGGGTTCCGGTAAATGGCCAGGGTTGTTGCCGGGTCACCGATCAGGTTCAAAGAAGTTAATACCTTGTCTGACGCGCCGGAATAATAAGCATCGATTTTGGATTCAGTGGAAATTATCCCGATAGTGTTTTCTTTTTCGCTAAATATTCTGTCAAAAATAAACCGGCTTAAAAATTCATGTTCCCACTGATGGGACAATCCGCTGGGAGCAAGACAGGCAATGGCACCGGTTTCCGGTGACATCACCCATTCTTCAGCCAGACTGTAATCAAAAGACTGACCAAAATAGCCATTTAAACAGTCCAGTGCGATGAGAAAGGTCAGGTTGCCGGGATTTTTCAGTTCGTCGACATCGCCCGGTTCAATGATAAATTCCCCTCCGCCATAAGGTTCTGCACCCCATCGGATGACATCGCCATGACCCACAAAATTGGTCACCAGCATGCCCTGGTCGATAAAAGAAAGGATATTATTTGTCACATCATCCAATGAATCATAATACCGGGCATAGATTTTGATCGCTGTATAACCGGATGTCAGATAGGTGGCCAGTTCATCATTTAAGTCTTCAAATCTTTGATCATCATCATCTGCAACAAACAGAACCCGGTCAGGGGCATATTTTTTTGCGGTTTCGTATTGGATAATTTTATTGGCAGTTTGTAAAAGGGTCTCACTGGTATTTCCAGAGATTCTGCCAATATACATATCCGGCACCGGACTGTTGTCATTGAAACTGACAAAGCCGTTGTCAGACGGCGTCAACCCCAGTTCGAACGTTGCACTCAGGTGAACCGGAACAATATTTTGCTTTCCTTTTCCAAAATAGTCCCGGTAATCCAGATTGGAATCCCCGGCCAACAGAACATACTGCGGCGCAGGTGATGTCCAGTTTTCATAAGCGTATTTGAGGAAATCGTGAACTGCCGCAGGATCGAAAAATCCGAAAGAGAATACATCATAGATGTCTTCAATATCAATCATTTTGACGCGAAATCCCTGGCGCCGTCGGAGCTCACAGAGTTTTTCAAGGCCCGGCATCAGGTTGCCGCCGGTGATCAGAATATAGTCAGCTTCATTTGACGGATTTTTTAAATCAAACGGGGGGGTGTAAGTCATTCTGCCGACTGGGTTAAATGTATCAGATGGTGTGGCCAGATATTTTTTTTCTCCGCCCGGGTGTTCAAACCGGACAGAATAGGTGTTTGCGTCTGCCTGTACGTCAATGCCGGAAATTCTTTTGACGGTATCCAGATCTGTGATATCAAACACCTGGATGGAATTTTTTGAAAACCCGGTGACAATTACAGGCACCGGATCATCCTGATGTATTGTAAATGCCAGTTGATTATTCAAGGCAGTTAAATGCCGGGTGTATTGGATTTCTATGCTGTTTAAATAGAGTACGCTGCCGAAACTGCCAGCGGATTCAATTGTCAGCTGATTGCGGCTGCTGTTTAACAGGTCATTTGTAATCTCAATTTTCTGAATGAATTGACTGGTGCCGGACCAGATTTCTTCGCCAAAATCCTGCCCGTTTAGCAAAATATTTGTCCGGTGGTCCGTGTTGCTGACCCCCTGAAAAAAAACCGAGACAGCTGCTTGCCCGGCATTGCTGATCGGAGAGGGTAGATCAAAGGTATAGGTGGCGGACTGGGGTGCGGTGAATTTTTCCCAGAACCAGTAGTCAGCTACCGGTGCATTCGGGGTCTGGGTCCACAGCAGATGATTCTCTTCCATTATCCGGGTCTCGGTAAACGCCTGAAGATCCGAAGATGTTTCATTGACCACCCCGTTCACCCATGACATCCGTTGACCCGTACTCTCATTCCAGTAAAGCCAGTAAACATCTGTTCCGGTAAATTGGTTGTCAATGCCGGTTGCATAAAATTCAACAAAGTCGCCCGCATCCAAAATCGAATCATCAGAAGAGACAATGATGGGAATTTCCGTGTCCCGGTGGAACATCTGCAACGTTTCGGGATTGATATTGGATGGGGTGATTCCCGCACTGGAAAAGTCGCTGCCATAGACCCGGTAAATACCTTCGGCGGTAATTTCTATTTTTAATCTGCCCTGGTTGGGGCGGGGATCGGTTGCGGCCATCGCGGTATTCAGTATCGCTTCGGCTCCCGGTATCATTCCGATTCCAATGATCAGGCAGATGCTTGCAATCCAGGTGTTTAGGCGCGTGTTTTGCACAGGAAAAAATACCTCCTTTTTTCATTAGTTATTATCAATACTCACAGAGTCGTCAAGTTAAGAATTGGAATTGTCGGTTGTTTCCGACACAAATTCAATATAATTTGAAGGTGTTATAATGCGAGTGGCACTGTCGGGATATGCATTTAAAAATGTTTTGGAAAATCGGGCGGTC
>CAZQLG010000072.1:0-10686 GCA_964594105.1 uncultured Desulfococcus sp.
GGGAAGTCATGACACATTGACATTTTTCTCCAAGCTTGATAACCTTGTTACAAATTATTTTAAACGCATTGTCATCATTTTTTTAATATTTCACATAAAGGTGTTTGCCTTTAAAATGATCCCATAAAAATGCGTTGAACGCTGATACATCATCGTTGTTAACCGTCTACTCCACTTAACCTCAAAACGGCTTAGATTTTTTTAATGGGGTCTTCAAAAAAACGTTCCCAAATTCAAATCCTGCAGGACCAGACCATTCAAATATTAAAAGAAACGGGACTATACACCTTTCACAGCTTTAATGTAACAAAAGCCATAATGCCGTTTGCCAAATTACTGGCCGGTCGTAAAAATGTAACCGTCGAACAATTGTCCGCTGTTTTGGACAAAATCTTTACGGCTTTATACGAACACCCCCTTACCCGGCACAGCAAATCCATTACCAAATTTCTGAGACGCAAAAATATCCTTCCCAACGAAAAGTCCACGGACAAACTTATCCGTTATGTGGTGGAACAAATTCTTTTAAGAAGCCCGGTCAAAGTGCCGGAAGTGGTTGTCAACGAATTCTGGTCGTTTTTTGATGAGCTGTTCAGCGAACCGGAACTCAAAGGGCTGGCTGAATTAAACTTAGATATTACCCGCATCATCCTCAGATGCTATGAACCCCTGATGGTTGAAATCATCAACCTTCTCAAGGAAACCAAGCGATTAAACAAGACCATTGTTAATGACCTGGTAAAACGCGTGAGCGTTGTGCGCGGAGATCTGGTGATTATCCGGCGTCAGATAAAAGCCCTTCGGTATATCAAACCTTTTTTCCAGACAGACCCAAAAGATTTCAAGGCACAGGCACAGATTGTTGTGAATATGGTGCATGAATTCGGGCCGTTTTTCATCAAAATGGCTCAGGTGGCCGCAGCAAACGCGGATTTTCTGCCCGATGAAATCGCAAAAGAACTAAAAGTGTTCCAGGAAGATGTTCCCCCCATGTCTCCAGCGGAAGTATACGCGGCATTTGAGGAAAGTTTAGGTAAAAAACCCTATGAATGCTATTTTGATTTTGATGTTGAAAAGCCCTTAAAGTCCGGCTCCATCGGGTCCGTGTATTTGGCGAAAAAACCAATTATCAGAAACGGCCGGGAAGAGCTCAAACCGATTATTGTAAAAATTGCCCGAAATGGGCTGGACAGAGAATTTTTACTGGGCAGAACAGTCATCGGGGTGGCGATTATCAGCAGCCATTACTGGGCGCCCCATTCCAAGCTGGCCCCGTTTCTGGAAGCCATCCAGCAACAGGCGGATGAATTTGTCACCGGTTTTCAGCGGGAGCTCAATTTTGAACAGGAAGCCCAAAGCCAGCAACGTTTTGCGGATAGAAGCAAAGACTCCCTTGTCTGGAATGTGCCTGAGGTCTTTTCCGCGTCCAACCGAATCATTGAAATGGAATATATCGAAGACGCCACCAATATTGCCCAGATTTTAAATTTTATTCCGAAAAAAAAGCGCAATAAAAATGCCCGCCAGATCGCTTCCCGTTTTTTGTACACCATTTTGCTACACATATTTGTTTACCAGGAATTTCATGGCGATCTTCATCCGGGCAATATCCTGTTCAATGCAAATGGGGATATGTATTTTGTAGACTGGGGCAACTGTGTCGACCTGCAGGGAAAATGGAAACCGCTATGGGACTATGTTTTCGGTGCGCTAACGGCGGATGTTGAGTTATTGACCACCGCATTGATCAACATCAGCTCAAACCCGGAACAAAACCGAAAACGGGAGACGGAAATCAAATGCACCCTGTCCCAGACATTGAAGAAAAAAAAAGTGACCCCGCTGACCCGGACATTCATTTTTCAACTCAGACGGGAAGGGATTACCGGTCTACACCGGCGGCTCCAGGTGGTGCTGCATCTGATGTCCAACACCCAGCACTTAGGGTTGATCGTTAAAAGTGAATACCTTCATTTATCCCGATCCATTGCCGCAATCACCGGTACTTACCTCAACCTGTATAAGGGAATTCCCAGAATCATATTGTTTGTGGATTCCATCCGGACTTTTACCCAGCTCCCCGTGTCCCTAGTGCTGGACAAAATTGCGGACAAACAGTCCGCCCAGTACATCCAGCTGCTTCACAGGCTGCCCCTTCTCACGGGATTTAAAAACCCTTCGCCCATTTATCTGGACAATCACGTAGACACACCATCGCCTTATCTCTCTGAGCCCATGGAAATGGCCGGATAATCGTTCGACAGGTGGATAATTTTCGGTAAATATATGTTCCAGCAAGATCCTCATTACTAAAGGTTTTTTTGTTTTAAACCGATGGTGATTCAGGCCTTAAGGACAAATGAGGGTTAACTCGAGGTCGATCGGGGACGGAAGAAAATTGAAAGTTATTTTAATTTTATAAAAACAGGGGCGTATTTACAATATATTTTTGCCATTCGATGATTTTGTTGATTAATTAACAATCATGATTATTATATGTTACATAAAATTTGGTTCAAAACGGTGTCAATTAAATAAAAATCAAAATAGATGGCTTCGTAAAAAGTCCAAATTCTGTGTTGCGCTGCATCCTTCGCTTCTTCATGGTACGCTAAGTACGAATCATCACTCAGGATTTGCGCGCCTCGCCAATCTTATGATTTGGTGGCGCTTTTTTCTTTGCCATCGAAATCCGACTTTTTACGGGACTGTCAAAATAGATAATCCAACAGGTGAAATATTATGAACGGCACCGCTCTATTTCTCATATTTATCGGGGTTTATTTTTTTCTGGAATTATACCTGCTGCCCAAGCTGGGAATGACCACATGAATGCGTAATTCCTGTCAGGTGACAGAAAAAAAAGAATCCAATGCTGTAACCATTGCTGAAGAAAGCCCGAAAAATAAAAGCTGATTAATTCATCCCGGGCAATACAAGGAGGAGAATAATGGCCAATCCTGAAGAAATGTACCAGTGTCAGACTGTCAATTGTGGTTGTATCTATGATCCGGACCGGGGAGACCGGAAAGGCAAAATCCCCAAAGGTACTCAATTTAAAAAAATACCGGAGGAATGGAAATGTCCGGTATGCGGCGCCGGTAAAAAATGCTTTCGCCCTTTAGGCGGCCCAGGGTCAGCGCTTGAAGAAGGCTGCTGAAAAATTTTGCGACCGATTCAATGTAAATTTGTACTTCTGATAAAAATTCACCTCACCCGCCAGCCGACCTATCTTAAACGATTCCCTTTGGTCCGCTGAAAATAGAGTACCGCAAAAAGCAGGATGATAATGGCGGCATTTAAGATGACAGCCACTTTAAACGTACGTTTGGGAATTCGAACATATTCGATTTCCTGATCCAAATCCTCTGTGTCAACTTCCGCCGGTGCCGACGCTTTTTCAACAACCGGCGCTATCGGCGGATTGAGTAGTATTTCCATAAGTCCTTTGGAAAGCAAAAGACGGGCGTGTTTATCACGCTCTTTACTGCTGACGCTTCCCAAAACGACGGCAATCGCCCGCACATCTTTTTTCCGGGCGGTAGCGACGATGGAAAAACCAGCCGCACGAAAATAGCCGGTTTTCAAGCCGTCACATCCTTCAAAATCCTTAAGCAGATGATTATGGGTTCGCATAATAAACGGTTCCGGGGCATCCGGCCGAAACTTTCGGACCTTTGTTGCAGTGTATTTCAATGCTTCCGGATATTTTAACAATTCCCGACTAAGCGTTGCCATATCGCGCGCCGTTGTGATATCCGGCTTTTTATTTCCTGACGGGGGAAGCCCATGCACGGAATAAAAAGCCGTATCCTTCATACCGATTTCTTCGGCCTTTTTGTTCATCAAATCAACAAAGACCTCCATGCTGCCGGTATAATGTACCGCAAGGGCAAGGGCCGCGTCATTTGCAGACTGAACCATCATTGCATAAATCAGTTCTTCAACCGAAAAAACTTCTTTTTCCTTTAAATACACCTGGGAGCCGCCCATCTTAGAGACCCTGGCCGACACGGTGACCGGGTCGGCCAGGGAAAGGTGCTGTGCCTTTACCGCATCAAGGATAATGAACAGGTTCATCAGCTTAATCATACTGGCAGGGTATCCTTTGGCATCCGCATGGTCCGCCACAATCACTTTACCGGTATCCGCATCAACCACGATGGCACCCAGATAGGGGCTTTGGGATACTTTTTTTAATCCAAATGCCGGTGATATTGAACCCATAAAAACAATCATGGTCATCGCGCTGATTAAAAAAACAAATGCTGATTTTCCCATATAATGGCAACCCCTTCAAATAAATGCACCCACACCCTATTGAAACAATAAATAACTTGTCAATCATTTAAAATGTTTATGAATGAGTTATTTGGAAACTTTAAAATAATCCGGTTCATTGTAAATGGGGCGAGTATATCGATAATTTTTTTCATGTGTCAAGGGGCAGTGATGATGGCGTCGTAAAAAATACCCCTTTTTATTAAAAATACTGTCTTTTTTTAAATTTTTATTATAATATCAAGAAATTAACATAATTCGACGTAACTTCTCAATAAGTTCGGGTGGATTTTATCCGTAAGGATTTTATAAAAGGCTTACGCCTGAACTCCAAAAAAAAATATAGCCATCTCATTCAATAAATCTAAAATTTTTTGTATGGGAGCCCGAACTTATTGAGAAGTTACAATCTGATCCTATTTCAAAATTTCTTATCCCTTTGACGACAGATGCCGAAAACGACAAACACAAGCGGGAAAAGGATGAAACGCGTTTACTTTCTTCTGATTTTTCAAGTCATTCTGGCAACGACATCCGGCATTATCCATACGGCCAATGCCGGAAACGATTTGTTGGTCAGCCATCAGCCGGACACATATGATCTGGCCACCTATTTGTCATACATAGAAGACCCCAATGGGACATTGACCATTAACCAGATAAGGCAGCCCGGCAGAACAAATCAGTGGCATCGTATTCCAAAAGCCACTGTGAATTTCGGCTACACCGACGCGGCCTTCTGGTTCCGGCTCAGGCTCACAAATATTGAAACGGCACCCCTTAAACGTGTTATTGAAATTGCCTACCCGGTGCTGGATCATATCGATGTGTACCAGGTTACCGCCGACGGCAAAACGCTTCATACAAAAATGGGGGATAAACAGCCATTTTACCGTCGCCCTATTCTGCATCGTAATTTTATACTCCCGGTGACCCTTGCACCGAATGCGCCGGTAAAAATATTTATCCGTGTAAAAACAGATAGTTCCATGCAGATCCCGCTCATCCTCTGGAAAGAAAGCGCCTGGCTGTCGAAAAGTTTTAACGAGTCTCTGAATCTGGGACTGTTTTTTGGCGCCCTTTTGATTATGGGGCTTTATAACCTGTTTGTTTTTCTCTCAGTCCGAGAAATCTATTACCTGTTTTATGTTTGTTTTGTTTTGTGCATGGCCATTTTTCTGGCCAGCCTCAAGGGCCTGAGTTTTCAATATTTATGGCCGAATAACGTACAGTGGAACGACCAGAGCATTATCGCCGGACTTGCCGGGGTTATATTGTTTTGCGCCCTTTTTACCCGGGAGTTCATCAATCTGCCGATAAATCGACCCCTTTTGAGTAAATTCATGCTGTCGATTTCGGCAATATCTGCCATTATTATTGGTTCGACGTTTATACTGCCCTACCGCGTGATGATCCATTGGGTAATTCTGACCGCCGTGATTGCCATTGTGGGCGCCACCGTTATTGCGATTATCCGCTGGATGGACGGCGATATTTCCGCCCGGTATTTTATGCTGGCATGGTCTGCCATGATGCTTGGCGGAATTATTCTCGCGGCCAACAAGTTCAACCTGATTCCCCGTAATTTATTTACCGAAAACGCCACTTCATACGGCATGGCACTCCAGGTAGTTCTATTATCCATCGCCCTGGCAGAACGCCTGAACATCGAAAAACAAAATAATCTGGCGGCCCAGAAGAAAGCTTACAAGCAGGAACGTCTTGCAAGAAAAGCCCGGGAAAATGCGTTACAAATCCAGAAACACGCCAATGAGATACTGGAACAGCGTGTCATCGAAAGAACCATTGATCTTCAGCAGGCCAATAAAATGCTGGAAACGCTCAGCCTCACCGACGGTTTGACGAGAATCAAAAACCGCCGTTCTTTTGACAAGATTTACCCGCGCGAGTTTAAACGTGCCATTCGGGATAAGACACCGCTGTCCGTTTTGATGATGGATATTGATCATTTTAAAAATTTTAACGACACCTGGGGCCACTTACCCGGCGATGAATGCCTGAAAATGATCGCATCCAAGATCAAAAATGAGCTCCAACGGGTTAGCGACATGGCGTTTCGCTACGGCGGCGAAGAATTTTGCGTTCTGCTGCCAAACACCCAGACCAGGGGCGCGTTAATCGTGGCGGAAAGAATCCGAAAGCAAATCGAAACCACTGACTTTCAAGTCAATAATCAGAACGTGACGGTTACCATCAGCATCGGCCTGATAAGCCGTATACCGCCTCAAAAATGCCATCCGGATGAGTTACTCTCAATCGCGGATAAGGCGCTGTATCAATCCAAACAAAGCGGCCGCAACCGGGTCACTGTTTACAAAATCGCGAACAAAGAGTCGATTGGTTCATCAGGAAATGGAAATTTTCTACCATCTGACACAGAATAATATGAGAATATTAAAATGAAAAACCGGGTTTGCATAGGATGCGCTTTTATAAGCCTCTTGGTAGTCTTCGTAATTTTTGCAAATGCAGATATTGTCATCCTGAAAAACGGACAGGTACTCAGGGACGTCACCATCAGGGACGACGGCGATACCCTGTATTGCGAAAACAATGACCAATCTTTTTTCATCAATAAAAACACGGTTGAAAGCATCATTCAAACCGGCCCAAAGACATTTTTTGTAACGGCCAAAAATTTTATCACATCCCTGCCCCGGAGAACCCGGCTGTTTGTAAAAAACTATTTCGCGTTTACGGCAACGATCATCGGCATTCTGATGCTTCTGCTGACATTAATCATATTTAAAACCCTGTGGATTAATATTTCCCCGATTTTCAAGGAAGGCATACGCCGAAGAGACGTCATCAAAGCGATTAAACAATTGGATGCGAATGAAAAATCGGTACTGCGGGAATTTTATATTCAACGGGCAAACACCCTTGAAATGCCGGTGGAAGATATTGTTGTCTCCGGGCTAATCAAAAACGGCATCCTGCAGACGACCCAGGATAAAGGACAATATTCAACCGGCGGTCTTCTGCTGCCGGTGACCATCTTACCTGCGGTGAAAAAGCGCATCAAACCCGATAAAATCGGTATGCCGGCAAACCTCGATGACCCGAAAGCCCGAAAGGCATTATCAAAATCCCGCCCCCAATACATGTATGAGATGGCGGAATTTTATCAATCCCTGGAAAAATCAAATTCTGATCGGAGTGAATAAACCACTAAACGGGAAATGCATAAAAATGCTCAATTCACATCATTGACGCCCGACAGGATTCGAAGGATGAAAAAAAACCCTTTTTTAATTTTTGCCTTGATCGTCTTCGCATTGTCCTGTTCCGACCCTGGTGATCCGGAAAAAGTGCTGGCACGGGCCCGGAAATATTTTCGACAGGGCAATTATGAAAAAGCCCTCCAAGATCATATCTGGTTTCATAACAATGCGTTAAAATACAAGCCGTCACTATACGGCATTCGGCTATCGTTTGCTTTACTGGACTGGATAGAACTGGGCAAAAAATATCCAAAAGCCCATAATAAACTGATCGACATCCGGATAGAAAATACAGAGCAGATAAAAAACAAACACGGCACCCTGGAACTGTTTCATGATGTAAAATCAATCAACAAATATTTAAATGAAAACGGAAAAACGGTTGCGCTTTATAAAGAAATAGTGGATTGCGACTTTGAGCTGGCAAAAAAATGCTATGATCTGGCAAAAGAAGACTTAATCTCCCACGAAGAATTCGGACTCTGCAACCGGTTCATGAAAGCGCCCCTTTTCATTGTCCGGGATATGAGACAAATGCTGGATAAAAATATTAAAATTTATAAAACCAATCCGTGGGCGGATGAAGTGCATCTGGCGTGGACCAAAAAACACTACCTGAAGGAGGCGGAATATACGCTGATCGTCCTGGTAAAAAACAATCGCTTTGCGGAGGCTGAAAGATTCCTCCTTGAAGCATCCAAAGATATTGATATTGCAAAAATTAGAGACGGGCTCACCCGCCTGAGAAATAAATATATGAAGAATTAAGTACCGAATGACTGGCCTGAGAACAAACCCTCTTAGAGGAACGGCGTTTTCATTAATCATCTTCCGCAAAAACTTTTTTGTCCTCACCGGGTTAATCTAAAAATTATCCCGGTCATTCCCTGTTTCAGATCCTGTTTCTAAAATTATATTTGAGATCAAAGGTGAATAAATTATCCTGAAAAAAACAGTACAAAACTATCCGGCACAATATTTCATCGCCCATCGTATTGACATATTTCTTATTTTGATTAGTAAAAAATAAGTTCTTGAATATTTTGAAAATTTTGATAATATTTATAAGATGTGAATTATTATTGTGGTAAAATAATATTTTTTTTCTACTTCTGCTATCGACGCGACTCATCATTTAGGAGGATATAATGAAACAGGTTATCAGTATCAGTCTTGGATCAAGTGCTAATAACTATGAATTCCAAACACCTTTTCTGGACCAGAAATTTCAGGTCAAACGTATCGGCACCAATGGTGATTATGATAAGGCCGTCGACTTGCTGGTCCAGTTTGATGCCGAAACAGATGCATTCGGTTTAGGGAGTGTAAAATTACCCACCCCCAACAAGCATAATACGTTGATTAAGTTCGCTTCAAGCCTTTTGGATTATGTGCGGGATGATACCGCTAAAATTTCAAAATTAAGATCACGCCTCAAGACACCGGTAACTACCGGTGACCACCTGATCAGCGTTTCACAGGAATGGGCGATCCGATCGCTTCAGTTTGAATACAACGACTATTTCAGTAATGCCCGCGTGTTGTTCCTTTCCGGAATGACAAATTACCGCATGGCAAGCGTCATGGCAGAATTTACTGAGAATCTTACATTTGCTGACCCGGTCATCGACAATGGCATTTCAAAATTTTTACACTCATTCAAAGATTTAGAACTTTACGGCAAAGGGATGCATGATGTTCTAAAATGGGTACCGAGCAAGCGCCTGATATCTTCGGCCATTCCGATCAAAAAATGGAACGCCCATATTTTGCACAAAGCCATGCAAAAGGCCCATATCATAGTTGTGCCCTATCATAATTTTTACGACTACGTGGGAGACTGCACGCCTGAAGATCTGGCCGGCAAAACCATTATCACCAGCACTGCCTATGATGACCGTATTGAATTTTTAAAAAACCATGGTGTTGACATGATCATCGACACCACACCCAAACTGTTAAAACGGGTCGTTGGCGTCAATGTACTGGAAGCACTGGTGATTGCCGCCCTGGACAAAAAGCAGCACCAGATAACGGATGAAGAAATGCTGGAACTCATGAGCAGTACAAAAACAGGACTTCGGCCCAGACTGGTCTATCCATCCGGAAAACCCAAACAGATAAGCCGGTTTGCTTTTGTTATTCATCCGCTGTCTCAGGAGCAGTTTAAACTGGAAAAAACCGTCAAACCGTTTATTAATATCCCCGGGGCGGTGGACGCAGTGGAAAAAGTGGTCGCTTATGCGCCACCCTGGATCTATTCCAAAGTGACCGGAATTAAATCCCCTGCCGGTGTAGAAGCGGAGGGATGGCTGATTACGGTGGGCGGGACGCCCAAACAGATGTTGTCCCATTCACCGGAGTTTACGTATAAACGGCTGCTCATGGCCGCACGGATGGCCAAACGACTGGGCGCCCAGATCATGGGGTTGGGTGCGTTTACCAAGGTGGTTGGTGATGCCGGCGTCACAGTGGCCAATAAAGCGGACATTCCCATTACCACGGGGAACAGCTACAGCGCTTCAGGTGCGCTCTGGGCGGCGGCCGATGCCGTGCGGCGAATGGGACTGATCCAAATAGATGATGGGCAGAAAATCAAGGGAAAAACCATGGTATTCGGCGCCACCGGCGCCATCGGTTCAGTCTGCTGCCGCCTGCTGGCGATGGCGTTTGATGAAATCTATTTATGCGGACGCAATATTATCAAGCTCATGGCTTTAAAAGAATCGATTTTGGCCGAGACGCCGAAAGTGAAACTCCACACCGTTGTTAATCCGGATAAATACTTAGAAGACATGGATGTCATCGTCACCGCAACATCCGGCATGGGTAAAAAAATTCTGGATATCACAAAAGTAAAACCCGGTTGTGTTATCACGGATGTTGCCCGACCGCTGGACCTGTCTCCGAAAGAAGTGGCGAAACGTCCGGATGTTCTGGTGATTGAATCCGGTGAAATCCTCCTGCCCGGTGATCCGAAAATGAAAGACATCGGCCTGCCGCCAAAAGTTGTATATGCCTGCCTGGCGGAAACCATTGTGCTGGCTTTAGACCGCCGATTTGAAGTATTTACCATCGGCCGTGACATTGAATGGGAAAAAGTAAAAACCATTTATAAAATGGGTTTAAAACACGGCATGAAACTGGCGGCCATCTCCGG
>CAZQLG010000073.1:0-6362 GCA_964594105.1 uncultured Desulfococcus sp.
TGATGATGATAAGATTTATACAATCCGTGGCATTGTATAATAGGATTGTTATTTTTCATGGCAGATGGTATCTCACGTTCAGCGCTATTGTATCGTATAAAATAAGCATCTTATAAACAGACTCACGAAAGGTCAACTGGTTTAATGACTCCCACCGTTGCTGCTTTACCGCCGGAGCAGGCATTGTTTGTGCTAGCCGCCCGATTAGTTTTATTTCCAAAAGACAGAATGGATATTGAATATCTACTCAGCCGGGAATTGAACTGGCCGCTCATTAAAAAACGGTCAACAACACTGGGCATTTCATCCTTATTATACAAACATATATGCGATAATAAGTATAAAAGCCTTATTCCCGGGGATATATGGGAATATCTGGATGAGGAATACCGGCGTATATCCATTAAGAATATCAGAAACTACAGTCAGCTAAGCAAGATTATTGCCCAGACCGGACAATCCGGTATATCGTTGATTGGCCTTAAAGGCATTTTTCTTGCCAACTATTTATATAAAGATATCGGCCTTCGGCAAATGGAAGATATGGATTTGCTGTGCAGGACCTCAGACCTGTCAACGATTTGCCATATATTACTTAATCTGGGATATCACCAGAAACAGATCGTTTTTCAAAGCAAGATCCATGAGCAGATTTTTATCGAAAAGAATGAACATTTACCCCCTTTTTCCCTTGAGGGATATTCGTCTGTTGAGGTTCATTTCAAACTTTTTTCCCATTGCGATGCATCCCATTGTCCGGATATGACAAATATCTGGACGGAGGCGGTGTCTTTTGACTGTTCCGGTCAACCGCTGTATGCTCTGTCCCCTGAAGATCAATTATTGCACTTACTTGTTCATCTGCATGCCCATTTTTACAAAAGCGCCCTTATTTTTCCGTTGTACTGGTTTTGTGATATTCATGAATGGATTCACCAACATAAAAATTGTTTTAACTGGGATAGGTTTTTGAAAAAATCCAGACAGTTTAATATGGAAAATCAGGTGTCCGATATACTGGGTCTCATGGTCACCTGCTGGAATACGCAAATACCGGCATCCGTCCGGCAATATATCAATGATTTGAATGAGAAAAAGGGCATCAAAAACGAAAAAGACGACCGCTTTTTATTGGAAAATTTTTTTCGCCGCAACGACCAGGGGGATGTCGAAAAACAACAAAGATCGTATGTTCAGGTGAATCTGGAAAAAATTAAAACCGAGAAAAAAATTCGCGGCAACATGGCGGCCATCTACCTGCTATTAAATTTTCTTTTCCCGCCCCGGGAATACCTTATTCAGGAACATCAAATTAGAAATCCCCATCTGGTAATCTTTTACCACGTCATTCATCCTTGTAAAATTTTTTCCAAAGCCTTTACGAGCCTGGTGTTAAATTTAAAAAAGTCTTTTTATTGATATTCGTTTTCATATCTGGATAAATATGCAACATAATGACCCCAGATCCTCCAGATTCTGCAGATCCTGGAAATGGTTTTGCCCTGTAAGGGCCGCGCATAACAGCCCAGGGCAACGCCCTGGTGTTTTGGTTATATTGATTTCAGCCCTGAAAGGGCGTGACATGATTTTGTCAAACCAAATTAATCCATTTTATTAACAGTACATTACGCCCTTTCAGGGCTGAATCTATTTGCTACCCATTCCTGGGGCGTTGCCCCGGGCTGATATGTAATGCCCCTTCAGGGATTTTCCTCTGACGCCCAAATCCTGAAGCCGGAATTCATTCTTTTTTAATTTCGATTTGACATAAAAACTTTTCATGCTCACTGACGAATATGTCAACCCCATCAGTTCGCCGACGCTTTGATTACCGTATCTGCCTGTTGAAAGATATCAAAACAGATCAGGTAAAAAAAGAGGTCAAAACCGGTTAGATCAAATATGAACGAATACAAATTATGAATTTTCTGACTGCTCCGGGGTTTTTGCCGGAACATAGACCTGGGCTTTTCCTGAAACCGCTTTCATGGCAATTTCCTGAACCTTGCCGTAGGCGTTATCCATTTGCCCGGAAAGTGTTTCAAGCTGTTTTTGCTGGTTAGCGGCAAGCTTTTCAAGGGCCTGAATCTTAGTGGTCAGGACATTTTTTTCACCTTCAAAGCCCTTTACCAGAATTTCCTCATTTTTCTTTGCGTCATTTTTAATTTTTTCCGCGGTTTCCGCAACAGCCTGAAGAATTTGTTTTTCAAGTTCTACAGGGAAGCTGTCGACCTTGCTTTGGAGTGTATCCATATATTTTTCGCGCTCGGTTACTGTATTTTCCCTATGTTGGAGTTGGCTTTCCCGTTGCGCGGTCTCTTTATCAAACGCATCTTTTTGTTCCTGTAGCTGTTTATTCAAGCTTTCTATTTCATCATTTAATTGTTGTTTTTTTATTTCCTTGTCACGATTAAATTCATATTCGAATTCTTCTTTTTCACGCTTTCGGATTTTTTCGACTTCGGTTTTCTGCTCTTTTTGTTGTTGCACGTATTGTTGTTTTTCTTTTTCCCAATTGATTTTTGTGTTTAGAATCTCATCTTCGATCTCATTTTTTCGCTGTTCCATTTCGGTCTCGGATTCAAGTTTTTTTTGTTTCTGGGCTTCTAACAGCGCAGCCAGGGAATGGGCTGCTTTTTCGATTTCATAAATATCTTTCAATTCGTTGTTTCGGATCTCGACGGCCTGTTTGATTTCATTATACCGTTCTTTTTCTTTTTCAATTTTTGTCGCCATGTCGGCCAGAAAACGGCCGATCTCATCTTTTAAATCATAAACACGCCGGGTGACATCGTTTGATTCGGTCGCTTTTTCAACGGCAGCTATCACTTTTTCTTCTTTTTTAGCCTGCTGGGTTTGTTCCGGTTTGAGTGCCATTTCAGACTGTTTTTCCAGTTTTTCCCTTAATGATTCATAGGCTTGCAGCATTTCTTTTTTGGTGTTTGACATGGAAATATCCGGCGACTCTGTTTCTATTGATGTCATTTTTTCCCCTCCTGCATCGCAAACTGGTTAATAATATTTATTCTTATTCTATTCAGATAGATGGCATTCTCACCGATATTTTCAAAGTGATTCTCATTACCCTCAACCGGTCCAATTTCAATACCAGTTTGATGGGTTCGCATCGAGTGTTAAGTGTCTACAGGGTGCCGCAGATGCGAGACGGAGAGTGCCCAAGTGGTCTTCCCTGTACTTCAAATAAAACAGATGCGGTACTCTGTGAATGCTTATATATGATTTATTGTGGACGCCATATATCCTGCGCCAAAACCGTTGTCGATGTTGACCACTGCAATGTTTGAGCTGCAACTGTTCAGCATTGAAAACAGGGCGGTCAGGCCACCGAAACTGCTGCCATAGCCGACGCTGGTCGGCACAGCAATAACCGGCCGATCCACTAAGCCGGCCACAACGCTTGGCAGCGCGCCTTCCATACCGGCGACCACGATCAGCACGGTTGCGTCTTCAATTTTTGCCTTATGTCTGAATAATCGATGAAGCCCGGCGACGCCCACGTCATAGATGGCCTCAACCGGATTTCCCATTGCTTTGGCCGTTAAATACGCTTCTTTTGCCACTGGAATATCGGACGTGCCGGCAGATATGACCAGTACGTTTCCTTTTCCGGAAACCGGTATGCTGCCTTCTGCAAGACATATCATTTTAGCGTCATTGTGATATTCTGCAGTGGGGAATTTTGAAAGAACAACATCTGCTTTATCTTCATCAATCCGGGTGACCAGGATGATTTTTTCCCATTGAATCATCCGTTCCATAATGCCGATAATCTGGTCAGTGGTTTTGTTTTGTCCAAAAATGACTTCAGGAAACCCTTTTCGTAAAGACCGGTGGTGGTCAATTTGGGCATATCCGATATCTTCAACGGACAGGTGCTTTAACGACGAAAGTGCATCATCAATCGACGTTTTACCGGTTGAGACGGCGGCCAGGATTTTTTTTAATGTGTCTGCATTCATTTAAATACGGATATCGATTATTTGATTTCCTGTTCAATAATTTCACCCGGTTTGGGAACAGATATGTCCTCTGATGGTGATTTTGTTGCATTTGATTTTTTTGAAGAAGGAATGTTTGCGGCGTAGCCCAGTTTTTTTTCCAGATCTTTAATGCGCTGGTGAAGCATTGCCATTTCGCTGAATAATGTTTCAGACGCATGGGCCATGTTCTGCTGATTGAATTCTCTTTCTTTTTTCATTTCCTGGTCAAAGTAAACCTGGTCAATATGAATGGCGTCAAGCGTACTGATTTCTTTTTTATTATTGAGCACGCCGGTTTGTATTTTATTCAGGTTGACATCCATCCGTTTTGCCTCGTTTTTAATGCCTGAGACTTGCTCATTTAATGCTATAATTGATTCCTGGAGCGGTGAAAAATCTTTTTTTATTTCTTGAATCGTTTCCACAAGATCTTTTTTATCAACTTTGCTGGTCTGAATGGTTGAAACCGAAGCATTTAATTTTTTTAACTGTGTATCTAAATCAGACAACCGGGCCTGAAAGGTCTGGGTCTGGGTAGCGAATTGCTGTAAAAAATCGGAAAGTTTTGTATTGAACTCATTTGAAAGACTATCAATGCCGGCAGACCCCCGGGTATTGATGGTCTGAATTTTACTATTTAAATTATAATAAAGAAAAAATAGAATCCCGCCAAAAATAATTAACGCAACCACAACAAACAGGATCGATGCTTTGGCCGATGGTTTTGCCTGTTTGTCGAATGCTACCGTTCGGTTGAGATCATCATCATCCGGATCTTTGGCATGTAAGTCGATTTTAAATTCTCTATTTTCATCCATATATAATATTTATTCCCATTCAATGGTGCTTGGCGGTTTTGAGCTGATATCGTAGGCTACCCGATTTACCCCATTGACTTCATTGATGATGCGGTTTGAAATTTTTGCCAGCAGTTTGTGGGGGAGTCTTGCCCAGTCCGCTGTCATGGCATCCTTGCTGGTGACCGCCCGGATGGCGACGATATTTTCATAGGTTCGTTTGTCCCCCATGACCCCAACGCTTTTTATAGGGAGAAGGACGGCAAATGATTGCCATAATTTTTTATAATACCCGTTGGCTTTGACTTCCTCAATCAAAATATCATCAACTTTTCGTAACACGGTCAGTCGTTTTCGGGTAATTTTGCCAATAATTCGGATGCCGAGTCCCGGCCCGGGGAACGGCTGGCGCCATATCAATTCTTCAGGCATGCCCAGTGTTTTGCCAAGCGCCCGTACTTCATCCTTAAAAAGATATTTTAAAGGTTCAATAAGTTTTAACTTCATTTTTTTAGGGAGCCCGCCCACATTATGATGAGATTTTATAATGGCAGTCGGGCCGCCGAAAGCGGATTGGGATTCGATGATGTCCGGGTACAGGGTCCCCTGGGCCAGGAAATCAGCCCCCTGGATTTTTTTTGCTTCTGCATCAAAAACATCCATGAATATTTTACCGATGATTTTTCGTTTCTTTTCAGGATCGGTCACACCATCCAGCGCATCTAAAAAAAGTTTGGAGGCATTGACAAATCGAATGTTGATTTTTAAATGCTGTTTTAAAATGACTTTTAATTTCGCCGCTTCATTCAGTCTTAACAACCCGTTATCAACAAAGATACAGGTCAGGTGGGTGCCAATGGCCTGGTGAATCAGCACAGCCGTAACGGATGAGTCAACCCCGCCGCTTAGGCCGAGTATAACCTTTTTATCCCCCACGGTTTTTTTTATTTGCTGGATTGATTCCTTTGCAAAGGCTTTCATGTTCCAGTTGCGCTTGCAACCGCAGACATTAAACAAAAAATTGCGGAGCATCTGCTTGCCTTTGGGGGTATGTTCCACTTCCGGATGGAATTGCAGGCCGTACAGGTTTTTTTTTATATTTTCTGCTGCCGCAACCGGCGTATTATCAGTTGAAGCCGTGATGGAAAATCCTTTTGGCAGTTTGCTGATGGAATCCCCATGACTCATCCAGCAGGTGGTTGCCTGGTCGATTTTTTCAAAAAGGCTTTTCGGCTTTTTGATATTCAGTTCGGCAAACCCGTATTCACGTTTAGCGGCTTTTTTTACTGTTCCGCCCAGCGCGTCGATCATAAACTGCATGCCGTAACAAATGCCCAGTACCGGAATCCCCAAATCGAATATAGCGGTGTCAATTTTGGGGCTGTTTTTTTCATATATACTGGATGGCCCGCCAGAGAGGATAATGCCGTCCGGGTTCAGTGATTGAATGGTTTCAATATCAATATTAGGCGGTTCAATCTGACAGAAAACCCGATATTCCCTGACGCGACGCGCGATCAACTGGTTATACTGGGAACCAAAATCAATAACGACGATCATATAT
>CAZQLG010000073.1:6462-10679 GCA_964594105.1 uncultured Desulfococcus sp.
GGGAGTGTCATTGTTTCGGCCCGGGATTGGAAACAAATCCGGGTAAAAGAAACACTGGATTTCGTTGCGAAGACGGATGCATCAAGCAGTCTGATTCTTTTATTCAATGATCCGGAACGTGTTTTTTTATCTTTGGAATACTATCAGCCGGATATTGTTCATTTTTGCGAAGTATTAATTGATACTCAGGTTCAGGATGCGCCGGGACCCATTTGCAGCACCCTGATTCAGTTGCAAACGCAAATCAGGAAAGAATTTCCGAAAATAAAGATTATGCGGACAATCCCCATCCCTGATACTCAATCAGGGGCCGGGTTCCCTTTTTTGGCGTTGGCACGGATTTTTGAACCGATCAGTGATTACTTTTTAACCGATACATTCATTGTCAATCCGTCAGGTAATGATAATCAGCCGGTGGACGGCTTTGTGGGGATTACCGGAAAAACCTGTGACTGGAAATCCGCGGCCCAGCTGGTTGAAGCGAGTAAAATCCCTGTGATCCTGGCCGGTGGCCTGTCTCCGGACAATGTATACCAGGGGATTAAAACCGTCCGGCCTGCGGGCATAGATAGTTGTACGTTGACCAATGCATGTGATGTCAGTGGTACGCCCATTCGGTTTAAAAAAGATATCGTCAGGGTAAAACAGTTTTTGTCAGAGATGCGACGGGCATGCGCGGCATTCTGATCTTGGATTGTTTTTTTGGTTTTATTCGATTCGTCAGTAAACAAAATAGTTAAATACAAAATACAATGGCAGGAGAGTATACAAATGTATGAAAGTGGTGATCTTAAAAAAGGACGTAAAATAGAAATCGATGGAGATCCATATGTAATTGTTGCATTTGAATTTGTAAAGCCCGGAAAAGGGCAGGCGCTGTATAAATGCAAACTTAAAAATATGATCACCGGTGCCCAGTTTGACCGGACCTATCGATCCGGTGAAAAGTTTAAGCCTGCCAATCTGGAAGAACAGGAAATGGAATATCTTTATAGTGACGGTGAGCAGTATTGCTTTATGAATTCTACCACCTATGATCAGATTTTTTTGAACCAGGACCAGATCGGCGATGATATCAAAATGCTGAAAGAAAACACCGTTTGTGATGTTCTGTTGTTTGATGGTCAGCCCATTGCGGTTTCTTTGCCGAATTTTATTGAATTGAAAATTGTGAAATCCGATCCATGGGTTAAGGGCGATACGGCATCCGGCAGTTCAAAACCGGCAACGCTTGAAACCGGATATGAAGTTCAGGTGCCGCCGTTTATTGAAGAAGGCGAGATGATTCGGATTGATACCCGTACCGGTGATTATGTGGAACGGGTGAAGAAATAATTTTTTTTCGTTTGCTCCAACGCAACGCATGAATTTATATATGGTCATGGAAAAATGCATCATAGGGACATCGAAATCCAGGCTTGATTTGTGCGGGGTGGTGCATGGCTGATGAAGGATATTGTTATAAAAAATAATAAGTTATGTATGCATAGAGGCTTGACGTAGCCGGCCGGATTATGAACATATACTTTTTTCTTGACAGCTTCAGCGAGGATTGTTAATGAATCTTCATTCAGTGAATGAGTGTTCATTCATTATTTTTTAAAATCGTTCCCCGAGGTGCGTCATTAAAAAACAGGGCAATTTAAATAACACAAATAATGATAAATACCATCAGATTCTCAATGCTGCCATAAAAGTTTTTGCGGAACAGGGATATTATAAAGCGACCATTTCTCAGGTTGCGCGTGAAGCCGGTGTTGCCGACGGCACCATTTATATATATTTTAAGAATAAAGCGGATATTCTGTTTAATTTTTTCAGCTATAAAACCCGGCGGGTATTTGATCGTTTCAAGGGTGAAGTAGAAAAGGCCGATTGTGCTGAGGACAAACTCCGAAATCTGATTAGAAGGCATCTTGGCGAATTTCAGCGGGACCCAAATATGGCCGTTGTTTTTCAGCGGGAAGCGCTTCAGGCCCGTTATATTGATGAAGCCTATATTAAAGATATCACGAAGATGTATCTGGATATCATTAATGACATTATTGTCCAGGGTCAGAAAGAAGGCAGTATTCGAAAAGATTTTCAAGCCGGGCTGGTCAAACGGTTTATTCTTGGGGCGGTTAATGAAGTGATTAATACGTGGGTGGTCACGGGGATTAAATATGATCTGGTTGCCATGGCAGACCCCCTGGTTGATTTGTATTTTAAGGGAATTGAGCTAAAAAGTCAGGGTGTTTAATAAGAATTTAACGATAATTGCAGTAATTAAAAAATAAAAATTAAAAAGGAGAAATGAAATTATGGCACAGCAAATTTCAGATCGACGGGATATCGATTTTGTCCTCCATGAGCAATTAAACGTGGATCAATTCAGCAAAAGTGAGAGGTACGCGGAATTCAACAAGAAAACAGTTGATCTGATCGTCTCTGAAGCCCGAAACCTGGCTGTCAAGGAAATTCTTCCTACCCTTAAAGAAGGGGATGAAACCGGATGCAAGTTTGAAAACGGAAAAGTCCTTGTTCCGGAAGTTTTTAGAAAACCTTACAAACTGTTATGTGAAGGTGAATGGACAGCCATGCCGGAAGACCCGGATTATGGCGGTCAGGGAATGCCACGATCCGTTACTATGGCCGCCGCTGAATATTTTAATGGGGCCAATTACGCGTTTATGATGTTTTCGGGCTTAACCCATGGGGCGGGAAAACTTGTGGAAGCCTTTGGAACCGACAAACAAAAAGAACTTTATTTAAAAAAGATGTTCACCGGAGAGTGGGGCGGCACCATGTGCCTTACAGAGCCGGAAGCCGGATCTGATGTCGGGGCATTGATCACAAAAGCAGTCCCCAATGGCGACGGTACTTATATGATTACCGGTCAGAAGATTTTTATCTCCAGTGGAGATCATGACCTGGTCCCCAATATTATTCATCCGGTTTTGGCCCGTATTGAAGGCGCACCGGCCGGCACCAAAGGAATTTCTCTTTTTGCCGTATCTAAATATCTCGTCAACGATGACGGCAGTTTGGGTGATTTAAACGATATGGCGTGTGTGGGGATTGAAGAAAAAATGGGGCTCCACGGAAATTCAACCTGTACTTTGGCTTTTGGAGATAAGTGTATCGGCACTCTGCTGGGCGAGGAAAACAAAGGCATGCGTGCCATGTTTTTGATGATGAATGAAGCCCGTCTGCTGGTCGGTATGCAGGGATTTGCCTGTGCGACCGCTTCTTACATGAACGCCGTCAATTATGCAAAAGAAAGAATTCAGGGCAAAAGCCTTCTGGAGTTCATGAATCCGGATGCAGCGGGCGTTGCTATTATTAATCATCCGGATGTCCGCCGTCAGCTGATGAGCATGAAAACCTATGTGGAAGGTATGCGAAGCCTCCTGTATTATGTCGCATGGTGTGAGGACAAAGCCAGTACGGTCGAAGACGAAAAAGAAAAAGAAAAATACCATGATCTGGTCGAACTGCTGATTCCTATTGCCAAGGGGTATGTTACTGACAAGGCTTTTGAAGTATGTAATGGCGGTATGCAGATTTACGGCGGATATGGATATATTAAAGAATATCCCCAGGAACAACTGATGCGTGATTGCCGGATTACCATGATTTATGAAGGCACCAACGGTATCCAGTCCATGGACCTTCTGGGTAGAAAACTCGGCATGAAAAAAGGCAAACTGGTCATGGATCTCATGGGAGAAATAATGGCCGTCACCGGTGCTGCTAAGGAAATTGACAGCATTAAAGACTATGCCGTTAAGGTTGAAGAAGCCCTTAATAAAATGGGTGAAGTGGCAATGCATATGGGCAAAACCGCCATGTCTGAAAAAGCCCTGACCGCGTTTGCCTTCTCCTACCCGTTCATGGAAGTTTGTGGTGATGTGGTCATGGCATGGATGCTGCTCTGGAGAGCACAAATTGCCGCAACAGCACTGGAAACCGCCAAGAAAAAAGACATTCCGTTTTATGCCGGTCAGCTCAAGAGCGCGCAATACTTTTGTAATACGGTTTTGCCGACCACCCTTGGAAAGATGAATGCGATTCTGGCAACCGACGGCGCTGCCATTGAAATTGATGAAGCCTCTTTTATTGGTTAATTTTAGATGTATTTGTGAGTATATGCTCAGGGGGCTTCAATGGAGCCCCCTGACTTGTTTACGGCAGACAGCTAATATTGATGGCGTCGTTAAAAAGTCCCATCTACT
>CAZQLG010000074.1:0-5136 GCA_964594105.1 uncultured Desulfococcus sp.
CGCCTTGATAAAAGCAATTGAAGTTCAGAAAAAATACTGGAAAATACTTCAATAAAACCCACAGACCACTGAAACTTCGCCTACCCACTCATGTCAACAAACAGATTACACTCATCCAATTTTCCAACAGTCAATTAATCCTGCGATAAAGCTGAACACACCAAAATACTAACTTTACAAGAATCGTCATTTAATGACTGTTTCTGGCACATTTCTTGTATATTTATTCTTTAAAAAAGCGGTTAGCGAGGTGTGCCGGAGAATACGGGACAAGCGACTTCAATCATCAGCAGATTTACAGCAAGGGAAACAATTCATAATGGGAAAAAAATTTTTTAACGGCAATGATGATTCAGCCAAACAGTTAAAAACATATTCCAAACTGTTTAAAAATTTTACAATGCTGACGATTGTATGCTCGCTTATCCCTCTCCTGCTGGTGGGATGGGGAATAAATATTCATTATACAAAATTTGCAAAATCACGAATGATAAATTCCATTCAAAGCCGCGTTGAACACCATGCTCAAATTATCAACCTGTTTTTGGAAGAACAAAGCTCAAAACTCAAGCTGATCGCTTTCACCCATTCAAAAACCTTTCTGCAGGAACCGGCTAATCTTCAACATATTTTTGAAATGATGAATCGAGAGCACAATGTGATAACCGATATCGGCGTTATTGACGAAAACGGCAGACACCTGGCATACATCGGCCCTTACGATTTGATGGATAAAAACTATTTACAGGCTTTCTGGTTTAAAGAGGCCATGGAAAAAGGGATTTATATCAGCGATATGTTTATGGGATTCCGTAAAGAACCCCATTTTATCATTGCCGTCACCCGTTCTGAACAAGGGGAAAAATGGATTTTGAGGGCCACTGTTAACTCCCAGGTATTCCGGTCCCTGGTTGAAAACGTCAAAATCGGTAAAACCGGAGAGGTGTTTCTGATCAACAAAGACGGCATTTTCCAAACCAGCCCGCGTTTTTCTGGCAATATCATGGAAAAAGCCCCTTTTCCTCCCGGTCAATATCATGGTGATGTTAAAGTTAATATCTTTAAAGGCAGTAATCCGGATTCCGGTTTTTCCAATCAAATTACGGCTGAAACCTGGCTGCCAAATCCGCAATGGAAGCTTGTCGTAAAACAGGATTATTCGGAAGCCTTTGCTGATGTGAACCATGCAAATTTTGCCACACTCATTTTTCTTCATCTCAGTGCGCTCAGCATACTGATTGTGGCTATTTTTATTACCAAATACATGATCTCGATGATAAAAAAACGAGACATTAAAGCTGAAAGTTTAAACCAGCAGCTCATGCAGGCCGGCAAACTGGCATCCATCGGTGAACTTTCCGCTGGCGTCGCCCATGAAATCAACAACCCGCTTGCCATCATATTAACAGAAAGACAGATTTTACTGGATTTATTCGGCATCACAAAAATAAATGATACTGAGTTTTGTAAACAATTCAAGGCGTCCATGGACCAGATTGATGCTCAAGCCCTGCGATGCAAAACCATTACCCATAATCTGCTTCGATTCTCCCGGCGCACGCAATCCATAATTGAAACAATCGATCTGAACCAATTTTTAGAAGAAGTCATTGACCTGATGGAAAGAGAAGCCAAAACAAGCGGCATTAAATTTATCCCTGATCTGGATGGCACCCTGCCGCCGATTCTCTCAGATCCTTCCCAGCTTCAACAGGTATTTTTAAATCTGATTAATAACGCCATCCACGCCCATGAAGGAATATCGTACGGCACCATCCGAATTATCTCCCGGGTTGATGAAGATAAAAAAGGCGTACAGATCACTTTTGCCGATACCGGATCAGGGATTTCTAAGGATAATATTGAAAAAATATTTGATCCTTTTTTTACCACAAAGGAAGTGGGCAAAGGCACCGGACTGGGGCTCTCCATTTGCTACACAATCATTAAACAACTCGGCGGGTCAATAACGGTAAAAAGCAAAATCAATGAAGGCACTGAATTTACGCTATTTCTCCCATTTGATCTGCCCGCTGAATTAAAGGAAAGCATGACAAATGGTTCCCAAAACGAATAACTGTAAACATACATAAAGATATAAAAAGGAGGGATTCAAATGATCGGAAGTAAAATATTACTGGTGGATGATGAAATTATTTTTACGGAAAATATGGCAAAGCTCCTAACCAGCCGGGGTTATCTGGTGACTACCGTAAATAATGGTGAAAGTGCCATCAGAAAGCTTGAAGAAAAAGATTTTGACGTGGTGGTTCTTGATCTTAAAATGCCTGGGATGGACGGCATCACTACATTAAAAGAAATTAAAAAACTCGGACTTTTTACCGAAACACTCATACTAACCGGTCACGGTTCGGTAGACACGGCCCTTGAAGCCATCAAGATCGGCGCATACGATTATCTGGCCAAACCCTGCGAAATAGACGAACTGGTGGAGAAAATTGAAGGAGCGTGGCAGCAAAAAGATACTGACGAAAAAAAAGATATGCAGGAAAAAATTCAACGGGTTATTGAATCACCATCCGACGCATTTAAACTTTTCAAGAAAAAGAAATAAACCCATTCATTCAGTTTACAACATTAAATCAATATCATTGATCTGGCAAAAAGGCTGCGTAGGGTGGATTAACGAAGCGTAATCCACCATTTTTGATCGGTCGTTTTCTACTTTCGGCATCATGTTCAACGTGGGCTATATCCGGAAAACCAGGGAATGGGTGTTATTGATATACGTATCGGTGAGCCTGATTAAGGCATACGGTGGATTACGCTTCGCTAATCCACCCTACACGTACTGTCATCTCTAATTTTGGATAACAATTTGTTTATTTCTCGTCCCCAGGTTCCGCCTGGGAACGGATTGTGTAAGGCTCTGCCTTGTTAGGGACGCGGAAAAAAAAGAGGCAGCGCCCGGGAACAAGAAAAGCACCTATGCCCCTATTTTCCGGTCCGTTATACCAGCACAAAAATCAATATATCATGATCGAATATCATTGATCTTGAAGAGGCCTTCTCATATAATATTTTTTTCAGGGTCAAAAAATAAATAATAAACCGGATTTTTCACTTCGCTTGAGTTATTGTTTCAACTTTCTATCACGGACAGACTTTTATTGATCCCTGAAACCCGACACCCGGAACCTGAAATCAATATTTAGAAAGGTGACGTAAACACGATGACTCGAAATAAAATGACCCGTATGCTTAGCCCAGTGTTTTTAGTTGCCCTGAAAAAACTAAAAAATGCCTTTTCCGACCTGTTACCCATCATCCTGGTGATTGCCTTTTTTCAGCTTGTCGTACTCAGACAGCCGTTGCCGCAGCTGGGCGAGATAATTTTCGGGACAATTCTCGTAATAATCGGGTTAAGCCTTTTTGTTCAAGGCCTTGAGATGGGTCTGTTTCCCATCGGCGAGACAATGGCACATGCCCTGGCCCGAAAGGGAAGCGTCTTCTGGCTGTTATTTTTTTCGTTTGCACTCGGTTTTTCAACCACCGTGGCGGAACCCGCGCTTATTGCCGTTTCACAGGAAGCGGCGGATATTGCCATGCAGGGCAACCTCATTAATTCGGACGAAGTATCTCAAAAAAACTATGCCCTGGGCCTGCGATTATCCGTGGCCTTTTCCGTGGGAATGGCCATCCTGATTGGCGTATTGCGAATTCTCCGCGGCTGGCCGCTACATTACCTGATCATCGGCGGCTATGTGATTGTAATGTTATTGACCACAATTGCGCCGATCGAGATCATCGGCATCGCCTATGACGCCGGCGGGGTCACCACATCAACCATTACCGTTCCACTGGTTGCAGCTTTAGGCGTGGGACTGGCTTCTGTCATTAAAGGACGCAGCCCGTTAGTGGACGGCTTCGGGCTAATCGCTTTTGCCTCTCTGATGCCCATTATATTTGTTATGGGCTACGGGCTGATTGTTTTTGGTTGAAAAATGAATGTTATGACTTTTTTGATTGATTTTGGTAAAATACTGATCGCCACCTGCCGGGATGTACTGCCGATAATTGTCCTGATAACCGGCTTTCAATTACTGGTGCTGCGTCAGCCGATTCCGCACCTGCGCCGTCTCATTGTCGGCGGGGTGTTTGTTATTATTGGACTGGCGCTGTTCCTTGCCGGGCTGGAAAAAGCGTTGTTTCCCCTGGGTAAATTAATGGCCGAACAATTATCAGACCCGGCTTTTATCTACGGCTCAGATGCCGGTGTTGCCCATGCGGACTGGAAAGCCTATGGCTGGATTTATCTTTTTGGCGCCATGATCGGCTTCGCCACCACCATCGCCGAGCCCGCACTTATTGCAGTCGCCTATAAAGCCAATGAGGTATCTGCCGGTACCATCAGCCAGTGGGGGCTGCGCATTACGGTGGCCATCGGTGTTGCCGTGGGAATCAGTCTGGGCACCTTTCGAATTGTCAGCGGTACACCGCTTTATATTTATATTCTTGCAGGATATGTGATCGTGGTCATACAGACAATATTTGCACCCAAAAATATCATTTCCCTGGCATATGATTCCGGCGGGGTCACCACATCGACGGTTACCGTACCATTGGTGGCCGCACTCGGGCTTGGCTTGTCCGCGTCCGTTCCCGGCCGAAACCCTGCCTTAGACGGCTTTGGGCTAATCGCTTTTGCAAGTCTGTTTCCGATTATTACCGTGCTGGGCTATGCGCAATGGGTACAATGGTCTGTCAACCGCGCCAAAAAATCTCTCAAGGAGGATAACCATGCGATTTAAAATCATTTTAGCATCTGTCAAAACAGAAAAAACCGATCCGGTTGTTGACGCAGCCAAACAGGCCGGTGCCACAGGTGCGACGGTGATTCCGGCACGCGGCACCGGCATCCGCGAGGCAAAAACATTTTTCGGCCTTACCTTAGAAGCCCAGACTGACATCATCATGTTTTTAATTGAAGAACATATTGTTGATAATATTTTAGACGCTATAAACATTGCCGGCGAATTCAGCAAACCGGGAACCGGTATTGCCTTTGTTTTGCCGGTGGAACGCGTCATCGGTTTAGAGAGCCAGATGAAGCAATTTAAAAAAGAAGTGCGTGACCAGTATTTTTAGAAACATCAAATAATAATTATGGGAAGA